>JAKSCH010000226.1 GCA_022360695.1 Gemmatimonadota bacterium | reverse complement strand
GGCGTCGGCTGCGAGCGCGGATCCGCCCTGATGGCGGCGCTGTGGATCACGATCCTGCTTTCGACGCTGGGGCTCTCGGTCGGCGTATCCGCGCGCGCGGCCGTCGGTGGTAGCCGGCACCGCGCCGAGGCCGCGCGGCTCCGCTGGATCGCCTTCGGGTGTCGCGATCTGGCGTTCGCGCACATCGATCGAGCACTTGCCGCGGCGGCGCTCGAGGACCGCGCGGAAGAGGCCTGGGCGAACCTCGACCGCGTCGGCCTCGAAGGGACGGTCGAGCCCCTCGGCTGCAAGCTCGATCTCGAGCCGATCGGCGTGCGGCTCGATGTGAACGCCGCGGACTCCGCGACGTTCGTCCGCTTCTTCGATGCGACCGGTCTTCGTCGCATGGAGGCGGATTCGATGATCGCCGCCATTCTCGACTGGCGGGACGAGGACACGGTCCCTCGCGCCGGCGGGGCGGAGCGGGCCTGGTACCGGGATGCGGCGCGCGCCGGTCCGGCCGATCGTCCGTTCGAGCACGAGGAGGAGATCCCGCTCGTCCGCGGTCTCGGCGAGCGGCCCGAGATCGCGCGTCTCCTCGGCACGACGACGGGACCGCTCGTCCTCTCGCGGGCGGAACCGGCCGTTCTCGCGACGATCGACGGTCTCGGACGATCCGCGATCACCGCGCTGCTCGCGCTTCGCGAACGAAGCGAAGACTGGACGCTCGCCGATCTCGTGTCGACGCTCTCGCATCCCCGCGCGGTCGAGCTGGAAGCGTCACTCCCCCGGATCCGGACGGCGACGATCCTCCGACCGGAGAGTTGGTGGCTTCACATCTGCGCTCGTGCCGCGTGGGGCGCCGAGGTCGGCCTGTCAGCACGTCTTCTGCGGTCGTCGGGACGAGTCCGCGTGGTCGAGCACCGGACGCCGGCACGATGATGAAAACGCTCGGTCTCGGGATCTCGAAGGCATCGGTCCGCGCGGTGCTGGTCGACGACGGGGTCGTCGAGTGGGCCGCGGAGACCAAGCTCGACGCGGTCACGGGGACCGAGGGGGCGATCCGGAAGCTGCTCGACGACGCACCGACGAGCCGTCGGTCGCGTCCGCGTGTCCGGGCGGCGCTCGGCCCCTGGGCGTCACAGATCAAAGGACTCGGCTCGGTGCCCGATGGTCTCGATCTCGAGACGCTCGATCGCCTGGTCGCCGATAACTCGGGCACGTTCTTCCTCGAGAACGGAGTCCCGTTGACGACGACGACGACCCAGCGCCGTTCGGATCGACCGGTTGCCGCCGCGCTTCACGCTCCGCTTCTGGACGCGATCGGACGCGCGACCCAGGATCACGGGCTGAGACTCGAAGCGGTGTTCCCCACCGGTGAAGTCCTTCTCGCCTCGACGCCGGGGGATCGAATGAGCTGGCGTGACGGCGAGCTGTCGCTCGAAGTCCACCGCGACGCCGGAGGCGCACCGACGGTTCGCGCCGCGTTCGGAGATCGGGACGAGACGACACCCGACCTCGTCGGCGGTCTCTCCGCCATCGGGCCGGACGCCGGCACGTTCGCCGACGCCTATGGCGCCGCGGTGCTCGCGCCGGGGGGCGCCCTGGGCATCTTCCCGGGACGCCGGCTCGGCCGACGACGGGGCCGGGGGCCGCGAGACGGCCACGCGCGCCGCTACGCTTTCCTCACGATCGTGATCGCGCTCGCAGGGCTGGCGGCACCACTCGGGTTCACGGTCCAGGGACGGCGTTCCGCGGCGCGGCTCGAAGCCGTCCGCACCGAGGGTTGGTCCCGTGTGCTCGACGCGCGCGCCGAGCTGGGGCGCGTGACCGCCCAGCTCGAAGCGCTCCGTCGACTCGCGGCGCGACCGACGGTCACGAGGCTGGTCGCCGAGCTCGCGGCGAGCCTACCGGAAGGCGCAGCGGTGACCGCCGTGCGGCTCGAAGGGTTCGAGGCACACGTCGAGGTCGTGGCGGCGAACGCCGCCGAGATCGCCGCGGCGCTCGGATCGCGAGCCGGCGTCGAGGCCGCTCGACTCGATGGCCCCGTCTCGCGGGTCGAGCTCGCCGGCGCACCCATGGAGGAGGCGACGATCGTCGTGTCGCTCGTGTTTGGCGAGGAGACGATCCCGTGAAACGGAGACTCTCCAAGCGAGAACGTGCGTTGGTCGCCGTCGGCGCGGTCGCGATCGGAGCGTCCTGGATCGTCATCGATCTCTTCCCACGGTGGCGAGCGTGGCGAGCGGAGGCGCGCTCGTATCTGGAGAACGTCGAACAGGCCGCGGCCGAATCGGCCACGCTCCTGCGTGCCCTGCCGCAGGTGATCGACTCGCTCACGATGCGGGGTGAGGCGCTCGGTGCACGCATGGGCGACTACGTCATCGAGTCGTCCTCCGAAGCCGCGGGCGCTCAGCTCGCCAGCATCATCTCGGACGCCGCGGCCTCGGCCGATGTCCGACTCGACGTCACCTCCGTTTCGGCCGACTCCGTCACCGATCACGGCATCGCCACGCTCCGGACCGTGGTCCGCGGCGCGGGCGACACCCGTGGGCTCGTCACTTGGCTGGTCGGGCTCGAGGCGGGGACCCCGCTGCTACGGGTCGAGCGGCTCTCGCTCACCCAGCCCGATGCCGGCGCAGGACTCGAGCAACCCGAGGAATTGAGCTTCGAGCTGACGCTCGTCGGACTCTATCTTCAACGCGCGCCGTCGGAGACATCGTGAAGCTATCCCGCCCCCCGTCGCAGCTCCTCGTCCTTTGTCCGCTCGCCGCAGTCGTAGGGGCCGTGCTCGCCTGGTCCCCCGTTCGGTCACCGCGGATGGTACCGAGCGCGCTCCCGGTGCCGTCGACCTGGGCCGCCGCCCCGAACCCGGACACGCTTCGTGAGCTCGCGGACCGCGCGTGGGCGCGGAACCCGTTTCGGCTCGACCGTCGTCCGTCGGGCGTTCCGTTCGACCCCTCGGGCGCCTATCCACCACCCCCACCTCCCCCCCCGGCCAAACCGACGCTCGAGTTGGCGGGCGTGGTCTCGGGCGCCGTACCGGCGGTGATCGTCGAGGGACTCCCGGGCCGCGAGGACGGGGTGGTGCTCAAGCTGGGCGAAGCGTTCGCCGGCGTCACGTTCGATCGGTTGCACGGCGACTCGGCCGTGCTCCGGGGACTCGACACCGCTTGGGTCCTCGGACCGCGCGGAGGCCGACCGTGATCGGCCGGCGCTCGGGGGGCTGGACGCTCGTGCTCGTCGCGTGCTCGCTGTGCGCGACGGCGCTGACCGCGCAAACGGGGGACAGCGTCCGGATTCGGTTGATCGACGTGGACGTCCGGTCGGCCGTCCAAGCGCTCGCCCAGTACATCGACCGCCCGGTCGTGTTCGGTCAGATCGGTGAAGGCCGCGTGACGATCGAGACACCGAGCGCGATCGCACGGCAGGAGATTCTCACGCTCCTCGAGGGGACGCTCGAGACGCAGTCGCTGCTTCTGATCGAGGAGGAGAGCCACTACCGGATCGAGCCCGTTCCGGCCCCCGAGCCGCCCCGACCCGAACCGTCGGGGCCGCCGGTCGAGGCTGGCCCGCTCAGGCTGTACGTGATCCAGCTCCGGCACGCTCGTGCCGACGATGTGGCGGCGACCGTCAATGCGCTCTACGGGAGAGCGAGCGCGCTGGGCGAGCTCGGAGGACCGACGACGCTGTCGCAGCAACTCCGATCGAACCTGGTCGCGGAGCAAGACGCCTCGCCCGCCGCGCAACCGGCTTCGCGGGGCGCGACCTTCGAAGGCGACGTGACGATCATCCCCGATGCGGGGACCAACAGCCTTCTGGTTCGCGCGAGCCAGGCGGACTACGAGCTGATCGAAGCCGCCGTCCAGCAAGTCGACGTCCGCCCGCTCCAGGTGCTCATCGAAGTCGTGATCGCCGAGGTGCGCCGCGACAAGAACCTCTCGATCGGCCTCGAGACGATCCTCCCCGGCTACCGACCCTTCGATGAAGACGACGCGGAGGTCTCCGCGTCGAACGAGGGGCTCGGGCTCGGAAGCTTCGTCCTCGGGATCATGCGTCTGGGCGGCGTCGACTTGTCCGCGACGCTCCGAGCCGCCGCCTCGCGCGGCGATGTGACGATCTTGAGCCGGCCCGTCGTCATCGCCGTCAACAACGAGAGCGCCGAGTTCCTGGTCGGCGCCGAGCGGCCGTTCGTCCAGGTCCAACGTTCGCTGCCGACCGATGCGCCGGTCCGGGACCAAGTCGTCCAGTTCAAGGAGGTGGGGACGCACCTCACGGTCACGCCGACGATCAGCCAGGACGGCTACGTCATGCTCGAAGTGACGCAGGAAGTGAACGCCGCGACCGCGGAGGTCGCGTTCGACGCGCCGGTGATCTCTACGAGATCCGTGCAAACGCAGCTCCTCGTCCGCGACGGCCATACCGCCGTGCTCGGCGGCCTCGCAGACCGCCAGATCGACATCACGAAGTCCGGCATCCCTGTCTTGAGCTCGCTCCCGCTTGTCGGCTCGCTGTTCGGAAGCCGGGTCGAGCGACAGACCGACACGGAGCTCTTCCTCTTCCTCACCCCGACGGTGATCCGGACCGACGATGATTTGGAGGAGGCGACACAAGCCATGCCGACACGTCTGCGCAGCGTGGGCGCGGAGCTCCGGCGCCACGGCTGGCTGTCCATGCCGGAGGAATCCGAGGCCGCGCAGGACACTACTGGGGTTGTAGTTCCGGACTCCGCGACCTCTGCGCCCCCAGATAGCACGAACTCGGCGGCGCTGGACAGCGACGCGTCATAGCCACCCGAAGACTGGCCCTCAACCCTCGAATCCCAACCGTGCCTGTAAGGTTCCTGGCCCGAGGGTCGTCTAACGAGTAGCCGATCACACCGGGCGCGCGTGCTCCGTCTTCGCTGCGCGTGCGCCTCCAGCAGCGACCCAGGCGAGTCCATCGATGCAAGACGCGTCTCGGAAAGGCGGAGGGCCTCGTGCTCTCCGGCCTCACATCGCGCCGCTCCGACTTCGTGAGCAGGCGGGGCGCGGCAAGACCGAAGCGAAGCTCGTAGAACGGATCGTCGACGGAAACGACGATGCATTGGCGGAGGCGTTCGAGCTCCACGCCGAGGTCGTCTTCCGAACGGCGTATGGCATACTGCGCTCGCGACCGGATGCAGAAGATGTCGTGCAAGACATCTTTAGTACGCTTCCGGAGCGACTCACCAGATTCAAGGGACGATCGTCGCTCTCGACCTGGCTACACCGCGTGTCGGTGCGTTGTGCGCTCGAGAGACTGCGACGCGACCGATCGTGGAAGCGACTCCGAGCGAAGGCCGCCCGTCGGGTACCACCACCGATCTTTCCGCGTCCGATCGATCGGATCGACCTAGAACGGGCGCTCCACGCGCTTCCCGAAAAGTACCGGGTCGTCATCTGGCTCAAGATCGTCGAGGGCTGGAGCCACGCGGAGATCGCGGAGGCATGTGGAATTTCCGAAAACGCATCGTACCAACGTCTGCATAGGGCGCGTCGCCTGCTTCACGGACTCATGGGAGGACGTAATGACTAGCCACCCGTGGCGTCGACACCCGAGCTTCGAGTTGTTGTCCCGATATCACGACGACGTGCTCGAGTCCCCGGTCGTGGAGGCCGTCGAGAGGCACATCGCTACGTGTGAGCGCTGCCAGGCGTATCTCACCGACATCCAGAACATGGACCGAGCGCTCTGCGAGTGCCTCGCTCCGTCCATGCCCCCCGACGCGTTGGTGCAGGCATTGGCTAGACGTCGGGATCGTTCGTCCTTCGAGGTGATCCATGCATCGCGGCTCGACCGAAGGGGGCACCAGCCCGGTCCTATGCCTCGGCTGCGATCGCGCTACGCGGTGGCCGCGGCCGCCGGTGCGCTCGTGACGTTGGCGCTCGTTGCGCTGCTCGCGACCGCGAATCGTGCATCGGGTGACCTCACGACGGTTGAGTCGGTTTGGCGCGATGACGCGTCCGGTCGCGGCTGGGAGCTCCGGGTCCGTCCATCCTCGAGACTCAGGGGCGAAGACTCGCTGCGAATCCGCGCCTGGGGGTGGCAAGGTGACATCTACGTCGACCAACAACTTCCACATCTCGTAGAGACGACGCTCGAGGCCACGGGCCATGACTTTGTCGGGTGGTTTCCGCTCGAAGATGATCGACTCGACTTCTTCCGGTTCGCTGTGGAGACCGTGCGCGGTGACCGGATCGATACGAACGGCGGCACGTATTGGTCGTTGCCCGACGAGCGCGAGCCACGGAGCGTTCGAAGCTATGTCGCACAGTCCATAAGTCTTACCGCCTTACAGAGGAGTCGTGGCATCATCAATTCGGACGCATACGACTCACTGCTTGCGAAAGGCCTGCGGGAGCACCCCGGTCACCCTCTCCTGATGCGCCTGGGGGCGGTACACGACGTGTGGTTTATCACGACGGAAGAAGCGCGTGACTCCGCCCGGGCGTTCCATCTGGAGCACCTCGAAGCGTACGCTTCCCATCAGCCTCGAACCGTCGAGGAGTTGGGAGCTCTGACCAACTACGCGACGGCCCTCGTGGACGACTTCTGGGCGGACCCCACGGTTGAGCGGCTTCGTCGCGAGCTGGAGAGGGTTGCGCCCGACCATCCGGAAGTCTCGAGACTCCGTCTCGTGTCGACGTGGATGAGCGTGGAGGGAGACCGGCAGTCCTTGGCCGGCTTCTTTGAAGAGGAGTGGGATCGTCTATCGCCTGGATACGTCGGGGACCTGCCGGAGCTTGCGAACATCGCGTTGGAGGGAAGCGCCGATCTAGCCTTGCGACGGAGATGGGCTGAGAGGCGCTTCTTGCTCCGACGCGCCACGCGGGACGGATGGTTGCTGCAAGATGTCCGCGACCCCGGTCTTCGAGATTGGGCCATGAGGCACATCCCGGATCGGATTCGGTTTTGGGAGCAGCCAGATGACTCCCTACGCCCGCTCCATCAGACCCGTGAGGACTACGAGAAGTCGTCGCGGCGACTAGCTGCCCGGTTGATGATCGGTCTCGGGTACGGCCACGTTGCGCGGAGAGAGCTCGACGAGGCGATCGCCCTGCTCGAGCCTGCCCTCAATATACACTGGGACCTTTCAGCCGCCGAAGCGCTCCTCGAGAACGCTGGAGAAGTCGGATACGACCTCCCTCGGATCCGAGCGCTCGTAGAGGCGGATCCGCTGTCGACGCTGTCCGCACGCATGGAACTCAGCGACCCGAATGCGCGCGCCGAATTGCTTCGTCTGCTCAAGGCACAAGTTCCAACTACACGGGCGGCTCCGAGCAGGATACGAGTCCGCCAGGCGATCGACGTCGATGTGTCGCTCAACACGGGCACGACACTCATCGCGTACTGGTACTCCCCACCCGTGGACGAAGCTTCTCTGTCCTATCTCGAGCGCCTGCGGGACGCTGGCGTGGCCACATGGCTATTGAGCCGAGAGCAGAACTACGAAGTGACGCGTGGGATCGCGGATCGCGTTGGTGGTGAGGCTGCGTTTCAGGTCGACTCCTACGGGCGAGAGGTCTTCGGGATCCGACGCATCGAAGCGTATGTCGTCGTACACGGAGGCAGGTTCTGGACGACGTTCCGCGCCGAAGAGGCCGTCAGGCTTGCGCTCCTTCTTACGGACGGCGAGCGCCCGTGATGCCATCGACCCGTCTCAGGCGCGGGACCGTGAAAGGGAAAAGCGGGCTTCGACCACGGCGCGGCGGTTTCTCGAGAGCGCCTTCGGCGTCACATTCGTTCCGTCCCCCGAGACGGAGCGTACGACATGAGCACAACGACCCGAAGACATCCGACAGCAGCGTTCGCCGGGCTGTGTCTGCAGGTGCTGCTCCCCTCCGTCGCGCTCGGTCAGGCCCGCGTCGAGACGACCGCTTCCCCTACCGCGGTCGTCGAGATCATCCACGAGGAGGACCCGAACGAGATACGGACGAACGTCGCGGGGATGGCCGCGCACCACCTGTGCTCGGGCGTCTACGTGGTCGGCCGCGACCTCGAGCGGACACCGGAGCGCGTATTCGCGAACGATGTCCAGCGGTTCGACGTCTTCAACTGGCAGAGCGACTTCGAGTACCGGATCGACCGCGAGACGCGGACCGCGCACGTGTGGGGCGATGGCGTCGCCGCGGCCGCGGAGTACAACGGGGACCAAGGCTGCACGATCCTGCCGGCCGGCCTGGACGACGTCACGTTCGAGCCGGTCCGCGTCGAACGGTGGATCCCGGACGCGAGCGCCACGCCGTGGCCGACAGGGGACGTAGACGCCCACCACGAGACGCCACCCGCTGATGTAGACGCGGCGCGCCTCGAGGCGGCCCTCGACTGGGTGATGGCCCAGACGGAGCACAACACGCGGGCGCTTGTCGTCGTCTACGAGGGAAAGATCCTGGGCGAGCGCTATGCCGATGGATTCACGCGCCACACGCCACAGATCAGCTGGTCGCAAGGTAAGAGCGTCGCCAGCGCGCTCGTGGGCGCGGCCATGCAGGCGGGTCATCTCGATGTGACGGTCGATGACCGCGCGCCCGTCCCCGAGTGGCACGAGCCGGGCGACCCGCGGCGCGAGATTCGGCTGCGCGACCTCCTCCGTATGAGCTCCGGACTCGACTTCCAGAATTGGGGGCTGGGTCGCGCGGAGTCGTGGACCGATGGGAACGAGCACTTCCGGATCTACTTCGAGGGCATCGATGTCTACGAGCACGCGATCGACCAGCCGATGGACATCGAGCCGGGCGAGCGCTTTCGATACCGGAACTCCGATCCGCTGACGCTCAACCGGATCGTGCGGCGGGCGGCCGAGGCCGCGGGTGAGGAGTGGCTGACATACCCGCAGCGGGTCCTATTCGACCGCATCGGCGCTCGGAGCTACGTCCTCGAGACGGACGCTTGGGGCAACTTCATCATCACGGGCTACGACTACGGCAGCGCCTGGGATTGGGCGCGTTTCGGTCTTCTTCACCTGTGGGACGGCGTGTGGCCGGGACCCGACGGCGAGGACCGCGTGCTCCCCGAGGGCTGGGTGGACTTCGTTCGTACGCCGGCACCTGGCGACCCGAGCGACGGTTACGGCGGGCTGTTCTGGCTCAACCGCGGCGGCGCCCTGCCCCGCGCCCCGGCCGACACGTACTTCGCGGCCGGGTTCATGGGACAATACACCGCGATCATCCCCTCCATGGATCTCGTGATCGTCCGTCTGGGTCCGAGCCCCGGGAATACGAACCGATTCTTGTCCGACATCATCGGCGAAGTCACCGACGCCATCGATCGATCGCACGAATAGGAGATCAAGTGTGCGCACGTTGACCGATCACCTTCGCTCCGTAATCCTCCGAGCAGTCGCGGCGTTCGCGCTCGCCTCGCTCGTGACCTCGTTCGCGGCCGCGGAACTCACGGCGCAGGAGGCGCTGCCCACGATCGAAGAGAAAACCGCCTCGATGCGGGCGATCGACGGGTTCATCCCCCTCTACTGGGAGGCGTCCTCCGGCAAGCTCTGGATGGAGGTCGCGCGGTGGGACACGGACCTGCTTCACATGACCGGTCTCGCGTCCGGGCTCGGCTCGAACGACATCGGTCTCGATCGCGGGGCGCTCGCGGGGTCGCGGCTGGTGAGGTTTCAGAGGGTCGGTCCCAAGGTGCTGCTCGTCCAACCGAACCTCGACTTCCGCGCTTCGAGCACCAACGCGAACGAGGTACGCGCGGTGACCGACGCCTTCGCGCCCTCGACGTTGTGGGGGTTCACCGCCGCGGCGGAGACGGGCGACCGGGTGCTGGTCGACGGGACATCGTTCTTCGTCCGAGACATGATCGGGTGGGCGCAGCGCATGCGTCCGGGCACGTATCGGCTCGACGAGAGCAGGAGCGCGATCCACCTCCCGATGACGATGGGCTTCCCCGAGAACACCGAGATCGAAGCGTCGCTCACGTTCGTGCTCCAACCGGGGAGCGGTGGCCGCGTGATCCGAGGACCGTGGCCATCTTCCGGCGCGCCGGGCGGGTTCTTCGAGGGCGTCCGCGACGTGGCCGCGGCGGGCGAGGCAGCTACGCTCCGCCTCCACCACTCGTTCGTCCAGCTTCCCGAGCTCGGCGAGTACACGCCACGGCGCTTCGATCCGCGGGCCGGATACGGGTCGATGGCCTACGCGGATTACTCGGCCCCGCTCGGCGAACCGATGGTGCAGCGGTTCATCCGTCGTCACCGACTCGAAAAGGCCGACCCGTCGGCCGAGATGAGCGATCCGGTCGAGCCCATCGTGTACTATCTCGACACGGGCGCACCGGAGCCGATCCGAACCGCGCTGCTCGAGGGCGCGCGCTGGTGGAACCAGGCGTTCGAGGCGGCCGGATACCGCGATGCGTTCCGGGTGGAGATGCTCCCCGACGGCGTCAGCTCACACGACGTCCGCTACAACGTGATCAACTGGGTGCATCGCTCGACGCGCGGGTGGAGCACGGGTGGATCCGTCACCGACCCGCGCACCGGCGAGATCCTCAAGGGCGTCGTCACGCTGGGATCGCTTCGCTGGCGACAGGATTACATGATCGCGGAGGGCCTGCTCGCACCCTACGCGAACGGCGACGAGCAACCCGCCGAGCTCGCCGAGTGGGCGCTCGCCCGGATCCGACAGCTCTCCGCGCACGAGATCGGACACACCCTCGGCCTCGGCCACAATTACTACGACAGCGAGGTCGGCAGGATCTCGGTGATGGACTACCCGCACCCGCTCGTGACGCTCGGGTCCGACGGCGCGCTCGATTACTCGGAGGTCTACGACGTAGACATCGGGGAGTGGGACAAGGTCGCCATCCGATACGGGTACGAGCACTTCCCCGACGGGATGGACGAGGCCGCCGCGCTCGCCCGGATCCTCGACGACGCGTGGGCCGAGGACGTGATCTACTTCACGAACCAGGACGTCAGCACGCACCCCAAGGCCGATCAATGGTCGAACGGGACGCACGCCGCGGACGAGCTCGACCGGATGATGGCGGTGCGCCGACACGCGCTCGATCGGTTCGGGTCGGCCGCGATCCGGAGCGGACGCCCGATTTCTACGCTCGAGGAGGTGCTGGTCCCTCTCTACATGCACCACCGGTATCAAGTCGACGCGGCAGCGTCGATGCTGGGTGGGATCGACTACGTCTACGCGATGCGGGGCGATGGTCGTGACCCGATGACCCGCGTATCCGCGACCGACCAACGGGCGGCCCTCGATGCGCTGCTCGCGACGCTCGACCCGGGCGAGCTGGCGCTCCCGGACGCGGTGCTCGACGTGGTCCCCCCACGCCCGCCGGGGTACGGTCGGACGCGCGAGCTGTTCCCGCGGTACACCGGATCCGCGTTCGATGCCATCTCGCCGGCCGTGGTCGCGGCGGATCACACGGTGTCGCAGATGCTCCAGCCCTCTCGTGCCGCACGTCTGCTCGAGCAGCATACGCTCGACCCGTCGCTCCCCGGGCTGGGCGATGTGCTCGATGGTCTGTTCGGCGTCGCGCACGCGCACGACGACGACACGCGATATGAAGCCGAGATCCGCCGAGCCGTCGCGCGCGTGATCTTCGATCGCCTGATGACGTTGGCGGCGAGCGCGCCGATGCCCCAGGTGCGGGCGGAAGCGACGAAGCTCCTCAAGGACGTGCACGACGCGCTCGGGGCTCGGCCGGACACCGATGACGCGCAGGGCGCGTTCTCCACCCTGCTCGCCGTCGACCTCGGTCGCTTCCTCGAGCGGCCGGCCGAACCGTACGACGCACCGGCCACGCCGGGGGCACCCCCGGGGGCTCCCATCGGTCAACCGGCGCCCGATCCGCTCGGTGACGTCTGGTCGAGTGACGCATCGTGGATACACGCCGGACCCGCCGGGTGGGCGACGCACTGGTTCGAGTCTTCGGAGGCGTGCTCGTTCGACGCTCGGGGCGGCTTCTAACCGCTCCGAGCGCTTTGGCTATGCGTTCCAGAGGTCCGGGTCCTACGAGTATCCGATCGCGATCGCGCTGACGAGCGAAAGCGCGCCCAGCGCCATGAGCGCCAGATATCGCGGGAAGGCGTAGCGGAACCACTCGTCGAACTCGACGCCGCTCGCCGCGAGGATCGCCATCAACGCCCCGTTGGTCGGCGTCACGAGGTCGCACAGCCCCGCGCCGTACTGGTAGGCCAAGATCGTGACCTGGCGCGAGAGCCCGAGCAGGTCCGACAGCGGGATCAGCACGGGAAGCGTGAGGACGGCCTGCCCGCTCACGCTCGGCACGGGCACGTGAAGCACGGCCTGAGCCGCGGACATGCCGATGGCCGATAGGGCGACAGGCAACCCCTCGAGCGGAACGAAGAGCGATCGTACGATCGTGTCGATGATCCGACCATCGCTCATGACGACGAAGATCGAGCGGGCGAATCCGATCAGGAGCGCCGCAAACGCCATCGATCGGAACCCGTCGACGTATGCGTTGGCGGTCCCGGTCGCGCCCAGCCGACCGACGAGTCCGACCACGATCCCCATGATGAAGAAGAGACCCGAGAGCTGATTGAAGTCCCAGTCCAGTCTGAGGAGACCGTAGACCAGTATCCCGAACGTAGCGCCGACGATGGCGAAGATGAGCCCGTCACGCGCGTCCGGCGCCGCTTCGTCCCGATCGACGATCGCCCCGACCGGAGCGCTCTTCGTCCGAGCCGCGTATCGCATCGTCCACCCGATCCAAAGCGCGAGCGCGAGCGAGAGGAAGACGATCCGGAAGCCCGAGCCGGAGAGCAGCGGCACCTCGCTCACCTTCTGGGCGATGCCGACCTGGAACGGGTTGATCGGGCTGAACGCGGATCCGACGAACGCGGCCCCCGCACTCATGGAGACCGCGACGAGCGGTCGATAGCCGAGACGCTGGGTGAGCAGCATGAGCGCCGGTACGAGCGCGATGATCTCTTCCTGGAGGTTCTGGGCGACACCGCCCAAGGCGAACGCCAAGGACACCGTGGGGATCGCGAGGATCTCTCGGCCGTGGAGCCGCGCGACGAGCCAGCCGATCCCGCGTCGAAGCGCGCCGGTCGCATCGAACACGGCGAACGCGCCGCCGATCAGAAAGACGAGGAATACGATGTCCGCGGCGTCGATCATCCCGCGTGGGATGGCGACGAACATGTCGAAGATGCCGACCGGCGCGGGCTCGGTGGCTTCATAGGTGCCCGGTACGACCACGCTTCGGCCCGTAACCGGATCGTCGCGGCGCTCGTACTCGCCGGCAGGTACGAAGTAGGTCATCACCGCCGCGAGGACGATGAACGCTATGAGTAGCGTGAGGACGTGCGGGAACCTCGAGCGGCGCGGCTCGTCGCTCAGCGACGACCCCCCTTCAGCTCACCGGCCTTGTACAGCCACCAGGTCCACCAGGCCTTGCATTGACGAAACGAGAGTAAGATCGCCAGTACGACGGCGCCGACCGAGGCCCACACGACCCACGTCCGGAACCCGAATCGCGACGCAAGCAAAGCGAAGGTACCCAATCCTGCGATCCCCCCGACTCCGTAGCCGAGCGCGATCGGCCCCCCGTAGTGGGCTCCATGTCGCCCGGCCAGATCAAGATTGCAGCTAGGGCACCTCGGTCGCAGGGTGTAAACCCCCGCGAAAATCTTGGCGGTGGCACATTGGGGGCAGACTCCGCGGATTGTGGTCTGCCACATTCGACGTCCGGCGGTCGTCATCAATTTCTTGCCGCTGCCCTACTCGCCTGCCTGCGACTTCGCGATACCGGATACGAGCCCCGACGCCGGAAGCTCAAACTTGACGATCTGCGGAGCCGGGTGATGTTGCACGGCGAAGATCCGACCCCCGTCCTCGTCGACGGTGAACGTTGCAACGTCTCGATCGAGTCTTATGACCGATACGAGTTCGCCCCCCCACGCAAAGACGTGAATATCCCGAGCGTAGTTCGCCCTTATCCCGGCCTCGTCAAAGGTACGTCCCGCAAAGAGCGCGTAGATGTATTTCTGTGAGGTAACGATATCCACGTACGCACGACGGGAATGCCGATCCATTGCAACCGATGGAAAGTTCCGTCGACCTTCAAAGAGTTCGAAGGATGGGGTGACAGGAATCGGGCCCTCGATTGTCAGGTCGAGTGTTCCGTCTGGCAAAAACACTTCGATCTGTCCGAAGTGCTGGGTCGCCGCCACGAACCTCGACCGATCCGGCTTCACGTCGAGGAATGAACGGTAGAGCTGCTGCGCAACGGTGACCGGCATCTCTCGCCACGAAGGCGTAGGGGCGATTTCAGCAAGCAGTTCTCCCTTTGAGTTGAGCACGCCGAATCGACCACGCAGAAAAAGGCCGGTAGCCACGAGTTGTTCCGGGGAGACCCATCGTGCGTCGCCGACGTTTGGCACATCGCCTCCAAACGATACCGTCGTTACGGCCCAATCTGTCGGATCGGTGACCTTGTTAAGATCGAGGAGCAACATCCGGCGTGTACGTACGTCAAGTATCCAGACGTCCCCTTCCACATCAACCATGATCGAACCCGGGTACATTATCTCCCTAGGGCCCTCACCGACCCCCGCTATCGACGCAATCCGAGTCCCGTCCTGCGCATCGATGATGTGGACGTTTTTTTCGGCGCGATGATCGACTACGACCAGACGATTGGCAACCAGCTGCAGCTCACCAGGCAAAGCAAGATGATCTCCAGCATGATATACAACACCTGCAAGCTCGAGGGGCAGTTGCTCGTACGCTGGCAGGCTGTCGTCGCAACCCGGGAAGATAATGAAAAGCAACGACGCCCATCCAACTCGTACTGTCACAGTGGTTTCTCGGTCGACGCGGGGCCGGTCGCGGAGCGAATGCTCCGCGACCTTGTGCCCTGGAGTCAGTTCCTCAAGACGTTGTAGGATCACGGTTGAGGATCAGCTGATCTTGGCCATGTCCCGAGCACCATCACAATCGCCACCCCACATCTCGATACAGGCTCCTGAAGCGCACGCCTGGTTGACGTACACCCCTTCGGACGAAAGCGAGACGGGAGCGATGGAGAACACGATCGCGATCAAGATTGCGAGCATTCCACGGCGCGCTGCTGTCGACATGACTTCCTCCTTCTTGGGGGTTGATAGGTACAGCTAGCGACGGGGACCCTGTCGGGGGGTCTACCCAGTCACACACAACGTTTTGAAGATGGTGTTGGGCCAACTAGAGGCGTCAAGAGAATAAACGGCGAGTCTTGAGGGGGGAGCACCCTCTCCGTGTCGTCGACCCTAAGGAAGCTCCGTCAGCATGTGAGACGCACGGACGGCATCGGTGAATCGCCTTTCAAGCAACCTGACATCACCCTCCTCGTCGAGCACTAGAGTTTGGGGGAAGTGCTGTGGCTGAAGAGCATTTACTGCCTGCCTCCCGCCATCAACGAACCAAGGATCAGTGCATCCTTCGGGCACGAACTTCTCGTTCCATGTCGCGTGATCCACGGGATGGCGTGACACGATGATGAGGGACACGCCGAGTGTCTCCAACACTCGGCAAGCTGCAGCGATTTCGCGCGTAGCCATGAACTGTCCGGGCATCCATGGATGCCAGAAGTGCACGACCGCACCCCGAACCCCGACCAAAGAAGACAGAGATCGGCGTTCGCCGGACCGGGTTTCTAAGTCAACCGGGCCTCGCCAGGACCGCGACGGCTGATCGAATATGCGTCTTGCAATTGTCGCAGTTACGTCATTACGCATGCTGCTCGTTACGCCTGCGGATCGCAGCGCTTCCATTCTCGCTCTATGGACGCGACGGTACGTTACTCCGTTGATTGGGTCGGCGGCCGCAAGTTGCCGATAGTCGAGCTCAGCCCGCGCATACCCGAGTCGCTCGGCAAGGCCTGCGAGCCGCTGCATAAGAACGTGGTCCCACCCAGACGTAGCGGCTTCCTCGAGCACCTTGTAGGCAGCTTCAAGCGAGTCTTGTACCAGTAACAACTCCCCAAGCACGGTTAGGAGCTGTTTTCGTTTTTCTCGCTCGACGCGGACTTGATCAGAGGTCGTCGCTCCGAGCGCTCTCGATTGCGACTTGCTCGAGTCGACACGCAACAGCGCCCTCAAAATCCGACCCGCTTCTCCTCGTGCATCGGCGTCGGCTAGTGAAGTGAGTTGTCTCGCGATTTCAAGACCGGAACCGGTGTCATTCGAATACCACCGGCGTCCCCAGCGGACTGCGGCTGCCGCGTTCCTCGCCCTCACGGAAACTCGAAAACCAGTTCTGAGCAAGGAGGTTGTAGCTTGACCATAGGCATCCCACTCGCGGTCAAGAGCGCGGAGGTGCCTCGCCGGAGTGTCGCGGTATTCCCGCGCCATACGGCGGACCCTCCGATCGACCGCCACAGGGTGACCGGGTGCGATTCGCTCCAGCTCCGTCCCGATGGAATCGGCTTTTTCTGGGTTGATACGTTGTGCGTAGCGTATCAGCTCTGCGAGACGCCCTGGGTTGACATCGCTTGACAGGTCTCGGATAAAGCGATCAAGCCTTGCGACGTGAACCGTTGAGTCTGGAGCAGCTCCGACGCGACCCTGCAAGAAGTGGTAGAGCGCCCACGCCGCCGGCCGCTCCGGATATAGATCGACCAGCGTCTGGGCAGTCTTGTAAGCACCGCGGAGATCGAGCTGTCGTTGGCGCACCTGGGCCTTCGCGAACAAAGCTTCGGGAGTGGGCCGTCCATCCGCGAAGCGGGCTAGGAACTCCCACGGGTCACGATGCCCCCGCTCGATGCGCTCGCCGTCCGGACTTTCGACGACGAACTCGGCGAAGACGGTCGAACTCGATATGGGCAAGCTGGTTTCGAACTCTCCGACGCGCTTCGGAGACAGCTCGACGTCTGCAAAGAGCGGAGTCGCCACGCCTCCTTGGCTCGAGCCACCTTCGTACTCTGCGACACGGACAACCAGTGATCTTCGGTCAGCTAGTGCACCCGCCGTCCGAAACACGACGGACGCGCGTCGCCCAGGGGCCCCGTTCGTGATCGTGAGCGTGCTTGCACCGGCTTCAGCGTCGCCAGGCCGGAAGAGTGCCATAGTTCCGAGGGCACCAAGCACAACTGCCGCGGCTGAAACCACACGCAACCATTGCCTCGTTGGACGCACCACAGCTCGTGGCTCCTCGCCTTCGAGGATCATCCGCTCGCCCATGTGGCGGAGGCTCGTGATCTCGGGGAGGAGGTTCCGCGGTAGCGGGGGTCCCGTCAGGTCGCGCAGCCGCTCGCGGAGCTCGACCATGAAATCGACCTCTTCGCGGCAATCCGGACACTCGGCCAAATGGGCGTTGATGCGCATCGCCTCGGCGGCCGGGAGCTCTCGATCGGCCAGGGCCGAGAGGGTTTCATAGCCGGGGTGCGGCCGACGAAGACGGAGGTTCTCGAGCATCGGTCGGCTCAGTCGGTCTCGCCCGTCAACGGGCCGACCATGTTGCGCAGTTGCCGACGCGCGCGCATGAGCCGCATCCGCGAAGCTGCCGGGGTGATGTCGAGCATCCGTGCGACGTCTTCGTGCGAGAAGCCTTCGATATCTCTCAGGATCACGACCATTCGAAGACGCTCGGGCAGTCGGTGGAGCGCTTCTTCGAGCTCGATCCGGGCGAGCGGCTGGTCATCCTTCCCCGCCTTCCGATCGGGGAGCAGGTCGACCTCGTGTCGGCGGCGACGAGCGCGTAGGTGCAGGAGCGCCTGTCGCGCGGCGCACGAACGGAACCACGAGCTGAACGACCCATCGCCCCGGAACGAGGCGAGTGCTTCGGGGAGCGCGATGAAGAGGTCCTGTACGACATCTTGTGCATCCGGTATCGAGCCCGTGATTCGGAAAGCGAGGAGATACGCGGGACGGGCATAGCTCTCATAGATCCGGGCGAGCGCACCCAGGGCGCCGCCGGCGACCAGATCCAGCGTCTTGCGCTCTGGTTCTGCGGGGGTGGCCTGCCCCGCCCCGGACCTCTCCTTTTTTCCTCCCT
>JAKSCH010000099.1 GCA_022360695.1 Gemmatimonadota bacterium | reverse complement strand
GCAATGGCCGCAGACCAGGTGGCCCTCCGCAGAGACCCGATCTCCGACCGACACGTTCTCCACCAGCCGACCCGTTTCCACGACTTCCCCCATGAACTCGTGTCCGAGCACGAGCGGTGGCCGGATTCGGCTCTGCGACCACTCGTCCCAATCGTAGATGTGGAGGTCGGTGCCGCAGATCCCCGCCCTCCGTACGCGTATCAGGACCTCGTCGGAACGGATGTCGGGCGACGTGACATCGGCGATCGCGAGTCCCGGTCCGGTCTCGGACTTGAGGATGGCTCTCATATAGCTAGAGGCGGCTCCCGTCGGCGCGCGGTGGCAAGGCGGCGCACAATGTGCCGGGCGCCGCGGACGGGCGGCAACCTCGGAACACAGGCCACCACCTCTCCGTACGACGGGTGTGATGAAGCGGTCCGACGTAGAACGATCCGAACGGCCCGATCTCGCGCTGCCATCGATCCGACACGCGCGCGCCGATCGCACCGCCTGGTGGGGTGGATTGTTGGCATCCGCGATCTTGCACGCGCTGCTTTTCGTCCTGTGGGTCGGCGAGGCTCCCGCGATCGAAGAGGCGGCCGCGGGCGCCCGCCAACCACGCGTGCGTGCGGGCGGAGGAGCGCTCCAGGCGACCCGGGTCTCGATCCCCGAGCGGGCGGAGATCCCACCGCCGCCCGAGCCGATCTTGTCCGTCGAAGTGCCGCAGGTGGACCGCACCGTGGAGCCCGTGCAGGTCGCGCTCGAAGGCGCCGAGCTGCTCCCCGCCGGCCGACCGGCGCCGTTGCCCGGGATCGGTGGCGGTCCCGTACGAGGGCGGGGGGGCGGCGATGGAGAAGGGGAGGGATACCTTTCTCCCGTACCGCGGTCCGTGATTCCGCAGTGGGATCCGCCGAGCTCGGTCCGAGGGATGGAGGTTACCGTCCGGGTGTTCGTCGACGCGGCCGGCCAGCCGACCGGCATCGTAGAGCTGGACCCCCCCACGCCGGACGCCGGGTTCAATCGCGAAATCATGAAGCAGGTGCGGGAATGGGAATACCAGCCCGCCCGCAGGAACGGATCGCCCGTCGAGGGCTGGGCCGAGATCACGTTCATCTTCTAGACGCCACCGGCGTCACCCCCTACGCGGGTCCGGCGTAGCGTGCCTGTCGTGGGCGCCGTCACGGACGAGGCGGCCCGCGCGTCCGCGCGGCTTTGGGGCTGTGTGGCCGCCACGATCCTCCTCGCCCTCGCGGTTTGGCGCTGGCTCGGGTTCGGGTCGGCCGATGGTGGGGACTTCGCGCAGTATCTCTTGCACGCACAGGCGCTCGCGTCCGGCCAGCCCTACGGCGACATCGGGTATCTCTACTCTCCCCAGGCGTGGAGCGTCGGCCCACCGCTCCAGCCGATCGGGTTGCCGCTCACGTTGGCACCGTTGCTCTCGGTCTTCGGGGCCGCGAGCGAGGCCCCTCGTCTGCTCATGTACGCTTCGCTGGCCGGGCTCCTGTGGTTCGGGGCGCGGTGCTTTCGGGGCGTCGGCGACCCGGGGACGCCGGCTCTGACCGCCTTGGTCGCGGGGGCGGCGCTGTTGCTCTTGGGCGCACCGAACACGGTGGGGTCGGATCTCGGCTGCGCCGCGCTCCTGTGGGCCGGGTTCAGCGTCGCCGATGCGGAGGCGCCGTGGCCACGGTGGCGGTTTCTGGCGATCGCCGTCGTCGGGTCGGCGGCGATCGCGTATCGGCCCGCCGCATTCCCGTTGATCCCCGCGTTCTTCGCGTTCGCGTTGCTGTTCGCCGGGGCGTACGCTTCGATGCTGCTGGTCGCCCCCGTT
>JAKSCH010000521.1 GCA_022360695.1 Gemmatimonadota bacterium | reverse complement strand
TCCGTGTACCTGCGGATGCTCGATGTGCCCCTCCCCGTGGTCTACGGCGCGACGGCCGACGAAAACCCGTTCGCGGCCGTGCCCGCCTAGCGCGGTCGTCCCGACCCGCGCCTCGACGTGACCGGGGCCGCCCGATCCGTGGCGGCCCCGACGGCCCTTTGTCGTCCTCGAGGTCCCTCCGCACATTGCGCCGATGAGGATGCGAGCCGACGGAAGACGACTGCGCGGCGTTCTCCACGATCTCGTAGCGACCGACTCGGTCAACCCGAGCCTCGTGGAGGGGGCGGTCGGCGAATCCGCCATCGCCGAGGTGACGGCGGCGCACATGCGCGAGGCCGGCCTGTCGGTGGAGACGTACGAACCCGAGCCCGGGCGTCCCAGCGTGGTCGGTCGCCTGGCCGGCTCCGGAGACGGACCGACGCTCATGCTCAACGCGCACTACGACACGGTGGGCGTCGAGGGCATGGACGCGCCGTTCGAGGCGGCGGAGCGAGACGGTCGGCTCTACGGGCGCGGCGCGTACGACATGAAGGGGGCGTTGGCCGCGTGCATCGAGGCGGCGGCGCTGCTCGCCGGGGAGGGATGCGACGTGGCGGGCGACGTGCTCGTGGCCGCGGTCGCTGATGAGGAATACGCGAGCCTCGGAACCGCCGATCTGATCGAGCGGCGCGAGAACGGCGAGCTCCGGTTCCACGCGGCGATCGTCACGGAGCCGACGTCGCTGGACCTGTGCATCGCGCACCGCGGCTTCACCTGGCTGGAGATCACCACACGCGGCCGCGCGGCGCACGGGAGCCGGTACGAGGAGGGCATCGACGCCAACCTCCACATGGGGCGGGTGCTCGCCGCGCTCGACGCGCACCTCGAGCGGCTACAGGCCGGCCCCGGCCACTCCCTGCTCGGCCCGGGATCGCTCCACGCCGCCCTGTTGCGGGGCGGCACGGGGATCAGCACCTACTCGCCTTCGTGCTCGCTCCGCGTCGAGCGGCGGACGGTCCCACCCGAGACGCGGGCCGGCGTCGAACGAGAGATCGCCGACATCCTGGATCGGCTCGGGGGAGAAGACCCGACGTTTCGCGCCGAGTGGCGGACGGTGTTCCACCGGGAGCCGTTCGAGACGACGGAGGACGCGCCGATCGCGCGGTGCGTATCGCGCGCCGCGACATCGGTGTTGGGATCGGACCCTTCGATCGTGGGGGATACTCCGTGGATGGATTCGGCGCTCACGGCGGCGGCCGGGGTGGACACCGTGGTCATCGGTCCGCACGGCGAGGGGGCACACGCCGACGTGGAGTGGGTCGATGTCGAGTCGTGCGCCCGCTTGGCCGAGATTCTCGCGACCGCGGCGATCGACTACTGCGCCGGCTGACCGGCCGCAGCGAGACCCGGGTCCGCGCCAGAAAAAATTCCCGACCCGACGCGCTCGCCCGCCGCCCCCGGCGGGGTAGCGAACACGCCAAACCTCTTGATCCGTAGGGATTTCCGCGTTTCGGGCGTTTCGGCCCGGCGGTTGCCGATAGAAGCGGGTACGCGCGGACGCGTGAGACGTCCGCCTTCGAACGGAACAGGAGAAGGAACCATGGCTGACGCGCTCTCACCGGAGGGAGCCAAGCGGTTCGCCACCATGGCCGCCGTGTTCGTCTTGGCGGGCTCGATGGTCGGCTGCGCCGCCAAGGTCCGGCAGGACGTGTTCGACGAGACCATCGCCGACCTTCGTACCGAGATGGCCGATCTCGATGGGCGGGTCGCCGACAACGCCGACCGCATCGCGGCCAACGAGGCGGCGCTCGACATGCTTCGGGAAGACCTCGAGGCGTTGTCCGTCGAGTTCGGCGAGATCGAGGCCCAGATCGCCATGATCGAGGATGGACTTCGCTTCGCGATGCCGATCCACTTCGAGTTCGACCGCTCCGAGGTGAGGACGATCGACGAGCCGAAGCTCGATCGCTTCGCCGAAGTGACGAAGAAGTACTACCCCGCCGCGATCGTGACCGTCGAAGGGTTCGCCGATCCGGCCGGCTCCGCGGCCTACAACAAGTGGCTTTCGGGCCAGCGAGCCGAGAATGTCGCGACCTATCTGACCTCGAACGCCGGGTTGCCGGAGGGGCGCGTCAAGACGGCCGCATACGGTGAAGACCGGCTCGTGATCCCGGGTGCCGCGGGACCCGGTCCCGAGGGGATGGAGAACCGGCGGGTCACCTTCGTGATCGAGATGGCGAACGAGCGTCGGCCGGCCGCGACGGTCGCTTCGACGACGACGGAAGAAGGCGCCTGAGCCAGGGCCGCTTTCAGGGCGGGGAGCCCGGCCAGTAGCGTCACCGCCTCCGGCCGGGACCCGTCCCTTTCTGCTCTTCTTCCCTAGAAAGGCGGCGGGGGATCCTTGAGATCCACCGCCTTCAGCCGCTCGAGCTGCTGCTCGAGCGCGATCCGCGCCGCAGCCGATCGATCGAGCTCCGCGACGAGCCCGCGTACGACTTCCGCGATCCCTCGGTACGACGACTCGGGAAACAGCGCGAGAAGATCGTCCAGACGCGCGCGCGCACGCCCGCGGTTGAACACCCCGGACCCCGGCATCGCGTAGACGAGCCCCGCCCGGAACAAGGCGCGCTCGTCCGCGTGGAGCGTGATATCATCCTCGAACGCCGCGGCCGCGGCCGCCCAGTCACCTCCCTCGAAGTGAACATCGAACGGATGCGGGGTCGGGGCCGGCTCCGGCACGACCTCGACAGGCTCGATCCGGGTAGGGGGACCCTGCGCTTCGGGTAGCCCCAGGTCGGGTTCTCCCGCACCGGCCGATGCACAACCCGTGGATGCCACGAGCGCGAATACCAGCGCTACCGATGTCGCGACCGGCTCGGGCTTCGGAGTCGCGGGGATGACGCCCGGTGCCGCCGGGCGACGATCCGATTCGCGTGCGTGCTTGGACACCGGGATCGCGAACGCGAAGATGCTGCCGCCATCCTCGGGACCCTGCACCCAGATCTCGCCTTCGTGCGCCGTCACGATCTCGCGACAGATCGCCAAGCCCAGCCCGACGTGCCCGGACGCGATCCGCACGTCCCCTTTTTGAGCGAAGCTTCGAAAAATCGAATCTCGGTGCTCTTCCGGGATGCCGGGACCGTGATCCCGCACGCCGACCACGACGCGCGGGTCGCTCCCCGTCGTGACGGAGACCTTCACGTCGATGCGGCCGCCGCCCGCGTGCGAGCGCGCGTTCTCGAGCAGGTTGTCGAGCACGCGTTGCAGCGCGGCTCGGTCTCCCGTCACGAACGCCGGCTCCGACGGACCCGTGAAGGTGACTTCCGGAGTGCCCTGGGGTGAGAACCGCTCGATGACGCGCGGGCACAGCTCGATGAGATCGACCGGCTCGAACGCGTACTCCTCGACACCCGCCTCCAGTCGAGAGAGCTCGAGGATCCGCGAGATCATCCTCGCCAATCGCTCCGCGTTGGCCAGCCCGAGCTGCGTGAGCCGACGCTGCTTCTCGTTGAGCTCGCCGGGCGCGCCCTGGAGCATGACCCGCTGCGTCTCCTGGATCGAGGCGAGCGGGGTCTTCAGGTCGTGTGAGACGCGGGCGAGAAAGTCACGCTTCGCGAGATCGAGCTCCGCCAGCTTCCCGGCCATCTCGTTGAACCGCTTGCCCAACTCCGCGAACTCGCTCCGACCCGGAACGTCGACCCTGCTGGAGAAGTCGCCGCGGGCGAGCGCCGCCGTCCCGCGCTCGATCCGCGACAGCGGTCGTGCGATCGAACGCACGATGAGGATCGCCAGGAGTCCGCCCAGAAGGAGCGAGACGGCCAGCGTGACCCAACCGGTCGTCGACGCCCGCGAAGCACGACGAGACATGTCGCCGAGCTTGGCTTCCATCGCGACCTGCGAAGCGAACCGGACCCTGCGCGTCTGGCTCTGGAGCTCCGCGACCGTGGCGCTGAACTCCGCCCAAGCCGCGCTCGACAGACCGTAGAGCTTCTTCGCTTCGACGCGCTTGTCGGCCTCGTGCGTGTACGCCTCACGGAATCCATCCCACGTGGCGTACAGATTCTCGAACGCTTCGCGCGGCTCGCCGGTGACCGACAACCCGCGGAGCACCTCGAGCGTGTCCGAGAGCGCGGAGCGTCGATCGTAGTACAGATCGAAGTATCCGTCGTCGCTCGTGATGCGGTACTTGTCCGCGTTGTCCCGCAGCTCCTCCAGGAGCTCGAGCTGGCTCGTCGTGCCGAGCAAGAGCCGTGAGTCGACGTCGCGGAGCTCGCCGGCCGTCGCCACCGACCGGTCCACGACCCAGCTGTAGAAGACGAGCGGACCCCCGAACAGGAGGATGAGGGCGAGGAACCCACCGGCCAGCCTCGTCCCGACCCTCACTCGGCCGCCTCGTATGCCTTGAGCTTGTTGTAGATCGTCTTGGGATCCACACCCAAGTGGCGAGCCGCCTCCGTCTTGTTTCCACCGACGGCGGCGAGGGTCTCGATGATCAACCGACGCTCGGCTTCCGCCGCAGTGGTGCCGACCGGCAGCACCACCTTCTTCACCCGCGCCCCATCGTTTCGGAGGTGACCCGGCACGTGGGACGGCAGAATCCAGGATTTCTGGGCCAGGATGGTCGCGCGCTCGATCACGTTTCGGAGCTCGCGCACGTTCCCCGGCCAGTCGTACGCCTCGAGCAGCTCCAGCGTCTCGGGTCGGAGTCCCTTGATGTCCGTCTCGTGCTTTTCGTTGAAGCGCCCGATGAAATGCTGCCCGAGCAACGCGATGTCCTCCGGGTGATCGCGAAGCGGCGGCACGGTGACCGTGAAGACGTTGAGCCGGTAGAAGAGGTCCTCGCGAAGCACCCGCTCTTCGAGTAGCTCATCCATGTCGCGGTTCGTCGCCGCGATCACGCGAACATCGAATTCGATCTCGCGGCTCCCGCCCAACCGTCGCGAGCGCCCTTCCTCCAGCACGCGGAGGAGACGCGGTTGAAGCGTGAGCGGCATGTCGCCGATCTCGTCGAGCAGCAGCGTGCCTCCATCCGCTTGCTCGAAGCACCCGGGACGTGCCTGCGCCGCACCGTTGAACGCGCCCTTCTCGTGACCGAAGATCTCGCTCTCGATCAAGCCCTCGGGGATCGCCGCCGTGTTGACGGCCAGGAACGGCCCATCGGCCCGACGACTCAAGTCGTGGATCGTTCGCGCGACGACCTCCTTCCCCACCCCGCTCTCACCCAGGATGATCGCCGACGTCTGTTTCTGCGCGAGCAGCCGAACGGCCTCGAACACCTCGGCCATCGCCGCGCTTCGGCCCACGAGGTGTCCGAGTCGCCCCTCTTCGAGCTGTCTCTGGAGATCGAGCGTGGAGCCCCGGAGCTCGATCTCCTCTACGGCACGCTCGACCAACGCCTTCAAGTGGTCGTGGTCGACGGGTTTCGTGAGGAAGTCCATCGCCCCGCGCTTCATCGCGTCCACGGCCCAGCCCACGGTGCCGTGCGCCGTGATGAGGATGATCGGGGTGGTGACGCCGTCCCGCTCGAGCTCCTCCAGCAGATCGAGCCCGGACATCCCGGGGAGTACGACATCGGTGATGATGACGTCGGGGGACGCGCGGGTGATCTCGGAACGCGCGACCACGCCATCGCCCGCCGTGGACACGCGGTATCCCCAGCTTTCGATCAGGACCGCAAGCGCCTCGCGCATTGCCTCATCGTCATCCACCAACAACACGTGCGCGGATCGCTGAGTCATCGACTCCTTCGCGTGGCCTCGTGGTTCCGTCGTTGTACCGAGCGTCGGGACCGAGGGTCCCTCGATCCCACCCGCGCCCGGTGGAGCAGGTTGCGAGCCGCCTCGGCTGCCACGCCCCCGCCCCGGCTGCCGCGCCCCCGATTACAGCCTATGCGGTCTCGCCGCGCTGGCAAGGAAACATTCCCGAGCCTCGCGCGCGCGGGCGCGGCGCCGGATCGGGCACGCCGAGCTCAGCTCTATATAGAGCAACGACTTATGGCGTGTGCGCAGGACTGGCACGTCGACTGCTTTCTACGCTCCGCGGCGCCTGTCGTTCGTACGAGGCGCCAGGTGGCCCGGTGGGAGGGTGCGCGGTCGGGCTTGCACTCACCCGATGGGACGAGGTGTGGCGGGACGCGAGGTTGGGACATGCGCCACCCCACCGAGGCCCACCGACGAGGCGGTGGCCGCAGCGGGCACGGTCGCGGTCGCGCCTAGATGGTCTCTAGCGACTCCGCTCGCACCCAGCCCACCTTGCCATCCTCGAGGACGATCTCCAGCCACTCCTCCGCTCGTCGGTCGACCCGGACCACGGCCCCCTCGTGAACGGTGAAGAGTTGCAGCGCGGGATCGGGCGCCGGCGCGCTTTGGACCGGAGCCTCGGGCGCCAGAATCACGGCGCGGTCCGCGCGGCCGAGTCCGAGCTCGCGGACGATCAGGTTGAGCCCGAGCACCAGCACGACGACCCCGCCGATCCCGGTGAGCGCGCTCACGACCCGCGCCGGCCGCGTGTCGAGTATGCGGAGGACGATGCCCGAAGCGAGCACGACGTAGCCGATGGCCACGATCGCGATCAGGAGCCCGCGCGGCACCAGGTCGACCCACCAGCGGACGACGCTCGTCAGCCAGAAGCCCGGGAGCGGCGTGATCTGGTCCGCGGTCAACGAACGCGCCAGCTCGAGATTCGCCGCGACGTTCTCATCGCTCGGCGAGCGACGCTTGGCGCGCTCGTAGAACAGGATCGCGCGACCGAGGTCGCCGGTCTTGAAGTACGCGTTGCCGATGTTGTAGTGGAGATCCCCGCTCTCGTACCCGGATGCGTGGATCCGCAGGTACGCGTCGAGCGCCGCGCCGAAATCCGATGCCTGATAGTGCGCGTTCGCTCGGTGGAACAGGGACTCCGCATCGGGCTCCGAGAGATCCTGCGCTCGAGCCGCGCGCGGGGGGACCGCCAGCGCGAGCACGACGACGGCGACCAGACCGAGGGACGCGGGCCTCACCGCGCGAGCTCCCCGGCGAGGACGGCCAACGCGGAGGCGGCGCGCTCGAGGAACGCGGCCCGCTCGCCCGAGTCGTCGGCACCGGGCGCGAACCGACGCCGATCGCAGGTCTCGAGCAGGTCGAGGTACGCTTCTATCGTGTCGTGGCTCGCGCCGCGAGCCGCGAGCGCCGAGCCGAGCTCCTCGCGACGGAGTCCGGCGGCCGACGTATCGAGCTTGTCGGCCGCGAATCCCTCCAGAGCGCGCGCCGCCTCGGCGTAGAACCCACGTCCGTCGTCGCCCGTCGCGAGCTCGCCCGCCTTGGCGAGTCGCTTCTTGGCGATCCGCGCCGCACCCCGGTCCCTGGCGTACGCACGATCGCCGAGCAGCTTCCCACGCCGACGGCGGAACCCCGCGGCGCCGCCGATCGCGCCGACCGGGACGAGCAGAACGATCCAGAACCACGCGGCCTGGAACAAGCTCCTGCCGGCTCGTCGAAAGCGGGGCGGCTCGATACGGATGAACCGAATGTCCGTCCGAAGCTCTTCGACGCCCGCTCGCGCCGAAGCGCCCGTACGCACCCCCTCGGCCGCCCGACCCGTCACGCGAAGATCGAGCGCCGGCGCCGACGCGGTGCGGTATCCGTCCGATGCGATGTCGAAGTATCCGACATCGACCCCGGGAATCGTGAGCGTGCCGGGCGCGCGCGGGATGAGCACGTACTCGTACGTGCGCGAGCCGGTGACGCCGCGGTCGGACGTGCTGAGTCGCTCCGTGACCTCCGGCGGGAATGCCTCGACCGTCGGAGGGAATTGCAGATCGGGCGGCGCGAGCGCCTTCAGGTTCCCGCTACCCGACACCTCGACGCGCAGCGTCACCGCTTCGTTCGTAGCCACGCTGTCGCGGTCGACCGAGCTCGAGACCGCGAGATCGCCCACGAGCCCGCTGAAGCCCGCGGGACGACCCGACGACGGGAGCGGGAGCACCTCGATCTCGATCGGCGGAGACGCGGCCGACGCCGTGACGACGTCGTCGAACAGCGAGCTGCGATCGAAGAGTCCCCCGAAGATGTCGTCGAAGCGATCGCGCGAACGCCGCCGAACCCTCACCTGAGCTTCGATCCCGAGCGGCTCGAGGGTCTTCTCGCCCGGACCCGTCGGATACATCGCGACCTTCCGGATCACCGCCGTCGCGTAGGCCACGCCCTCGCGCACCACCTGCTCGACCTGCGGCTGCGGCGGCAGCTCGAACTCTTCGACCCAGAACCCGGCGGCGGCCGGCAACTCCGTGATCCCGTAGGTGCTGACGTTCCGTCGCGTGTAGATCCGGTACTCGACGATGATCGGCTCGTTCTCGCGAACACGACGCTTGTTCGGCTCTGCGAGCACGAACAGGTCTCCCGGCGCGATCGTGCCGTCGTCCCCGGCCCCGCCGGCCGAGCCGCCCGCGCCGCCGGGCGTCGAACCCGGATCGGCGCTGATGACGATCGACACGGGCTCGGTGGTAAGCGTTCGGCCCTCCGCCCGGACCATGACCGGTCCGATCTCGAACGTCCCCTCCCGCGTCGCGCGGAACGTGTACCGGACCGTGAGCGACACGGTGCTCTCCCCGTTCACGATGCGCATCGACGTCTGCGTGCTACTGCCGAGCAGCTCCGCAAACGCGCTCACGTCCGGGAGCTCGGGCTCCTGGTCGAACCGCTGCGTCCCGGAGATCTCGACGTTGAGCACGAGGGCTCGGCCGACCTCCACCCGGGCCCGGTCGAGAAACGCGCGCGCGGCCACGTCCTGCGCGCGCGACGCCGCGGGAGCCAGCGCCAGACTCGCGACGACGACGACGAGCGCGGCGGGGCCTCGCAATCGGTTCACTGCCAGTCCTTCCGGGGGCGTACCCCGCGGGTCGCCGTTCGCGGCGATCGATCCACTTCGTCCTGGTCCTCTTGAATCGCGTCCAGCAAGCGCTCGGCTTCCTCGCGGGTCATCGGTCCGGGCGCCGGCTCGCCGCCGGGGGGCGGCTCTTCATCGGCGTCGCGGTCGTCGTCGGAGTCTCCACCGGGAGGAGACGCCTGCCCTTCGTTCGGCGGCTCGTCTCCCTCCGAAGGTTCGTTCTGCGGGGGCGGTTCCTCTTCCCCCCGCTCCCGACCGCCGTCCTGCTCGTCCTCGCCCGACTCGTCGTCCTGCCCCGCCCCGCTCCCCCGGGGCGACTGGTCCTCCTGGTTCTCGTCGCCCTGGCCCTCGTCGTCCTCTCCGTCGCCGCCGCCGTCCTGCTGTTGCTGCTGCATCCGCTCCAGCACGCGCTCGAGGTTGTGCTTCGCGTCGATGTCGCTCGGCCGGGCCCGCAACGCCTGTTCGAACGCCTCGCGGCTCTCGTCGAGCTGCCCCTGACGATAGAAGGCATTCCCCGCGTTGTACCAAGCATCGGCGAGCAATCGTGGATCCCCGCTCTCGATCGCGGCACGAAACGCCTCGAGCGCGTTCGCGTAGTCCTCGCCCTGGTACAGCGCGCTCCCGTCGTTGAACCGAATCGTCGGCGAGTCCGGTGCCTCGCGAAGCGCCTCGAGATACTTGTCGTGCGCTTCGGCGAACCGACCCTCGTCGTAGAGTCGGTTCCCTTCCTCGGTCGCGGACCGCCCCGCCTGCGCCGAGGCGGGGAGCGCCACCAAGAAAGCGAAGACCGCGACGCCGATCGGTCCCGGAAACGCCCATCCGCCCGCGAGGTCCGAAGCCCGCCGTCGAATCATGTCCCCCTCCCGGCCCACGTGCGCCCGAGCTTACGTCGGTCCGACAACGACATCTCGATGATCAGGAGTATGATGGAGACCGCCAGGAAGATCTGATACTGCTCTTCGAACTGCGTGATCTCGCGCGCATCGATCTCTCGGCCGCCGATCCTCTCGATTTCCTCGATGAGCGCGGTGAGCTCGCTGGCCTCCGGCGTGCTCCGAAACATCCGCCCCCCCGTCGCCGCGGAGATCGCGCGTAGTGTCGACTCGTCGAGACGCGTCGTGACGACGGCACCATCGGCGTCACGCTTGAACCCGCGACGCGTCCCGCGCGCGTCTCGCTCGGGGATCGGCACGCCCTCGCTCGACCCCACGCCGACGGTGAAGATCCGGACCCCGGCCTCGACCGCCTTCGCCACGGCCTCATCGATCCCCTCCTCGTGGTTCTCCCCGTCCGTGACCACGATGATCACGCGCTCGTCGACCGGGCTCCCCGGGAACGCATCGAGCGCGAGATCGAGCGCGGCGCCGAGGTCCGTCCCCTGTACCGGAATCAGATCCGTGTCCATCGCGTTGAGGAACAGACGGGCCGCCGCGTAATCCGAGGTGAGCGGGCTTTGTACGAAGGCGTGACCCGCGAACGCGATGAGCCCGATCCGGTCGCCGTCCAAGCGGCCGATCAGCCGTTGAATCTCCAGCTTCGAGCGTTGCAGCCGGTTCGGCTCGACGTCCTCGGCCAGCATGGACGTCGAGAGATCCAACGCCACCACCAGATCGACCCCCTCGCGACGGACGGTCTCGACGCGGGAGCCGAACTGGGGCCGCGCGAGCGCGAACGTCCCGAACGCCAGCGCGCCGAGGAGCAGGGCGCGCTTCCATAGACGAGCTCGGTGGCTCACCGTCTCGCTCAGCCTGCGTACCAGCTCGAGATCGCCGAACCGCTCGAGCGCGCGGCGTCGACTCGATCGGTCGTACCAGAGGATGCCCGCCGCCAGCGGGACGAGCGCGAGCGCGAACAGCGCGGTCGAGGCTCCGAGCCGGAACACCGCTACGGCAGCCTTCGCAGGACCGTGCTCGAGAGCACGACTTCGAGCACGATCAGCGCGAGCGCGGCGGACAGCGGGATGTGGAACAACTCGCCGTATCGCGTGAAGCTCTCGACGTCGATCTCGGTCGTCTCCAGCTCGTCGATCTCCCCGTAGATCCGTTCGAGACTCTCGCGGTCGGTCGCGCGGAAGTACCGCCCGCCGGTGGCCTCGGCCACGCCCTGGAGCGTGGGCTCATCGACATCCACCTCCATGCTCACGTACCGACGCCCGAACGCGGGGTCATCGACCGGGATTCGCGCGACCCCACGCGAACCCGCGCCGATCGTATAGATCTTCACCCCCAGGGCCTGCGCCATCTGAGCCGCGGTCGCCGGGTCGATCTCTCCGCGGTTGTTGCGACCATCCGTGAGCAGGACGATCACGCGCGACGCCGCCTGGCTGCCTTCCAGTCGTTTCAACGCCGTCGCCAGGCCGAGCCCGATCGCCGTCCCGTCTTCGACCATGCCCACCCCCAGCTCCTCCATCACCGCCGAGACCACCCCGTGGTCGATGGTGAGCGGGGCCTGCGTAAACGCCTGTCCCGCGAACACGACGAGACCGATGCGATCGTTACGACGTCTCGCGACGAACGACGCGGCGACCGCCTTGGCCGCTTCGAGTCGGTTCGGCTCGAGATCCTCCGCGAGCATCGAGCTCGAGATGTCCAACGCGAGCACGATGTCGACTCCCTCCACGGACACGTTCTGGCGGCCCGCGCCCGATTGCGGGCGCGCGAGCGCCAGGATGGCGAGCGCGAGCGCGACCAGGCGGAGCGCAGCGGGCACACGACTCCAGCGTGCGGTCTTCGCGGCGCCCGCCCGTCGCAACAGCGCGACATCGGGATACCGCAACGTGCCGCGCGTCTTCCCGCTCGATCGCAGATATCGAAGCGCCAGGGCGGGGACGAGCAACAGCAGGAGCGCGGGATCGGCGAGGCGGTAGATCACGACGACGCGACAGCCTCGGTCTCGGGTGGGGGCACGAACTTCGTCGCGTGCACGAGCTCGCGCGCGGTCTCGAGCAGCGTCCGACAATCCCGCTCGCTCGGTCGACGCTTGGCGAACTTGACGAGATCGCATGCCTCGAGGAACGACTGGAAGCCATCGCGCGTGGACGCCTCGATGCCGACGTCACGAAGCCCTGCCACGACGTCCGGCGTGACCATCTCGAGCGCCCAAATGCGGTATCGCCCCTCGAGGTACGCGCGTACGATTTGCGAGACCTCGATGTGGTATCGCTTGATGTCCCCTCGCTCCAGAAGCGGTGATGCCTCCAACCGCTCGAGCGCCTCGAGCGCGATCTCGTGCGCGGGCCGCGGCGGTTCGCCC
>JAKSCH010000147.1 GCA_022360695.1 Gemmatimonadota bacterium | reverse complement strand
CTGCGCTACGGACCGGACGACAAGGTCTACATCCCGGTCGGCACCCGGTGGTCGTTTCTCGTGGGGGCGCACACCGCGAACGACCTGGACGACGACTGGCGCTACTCGACGATCGTCCGCATGAGCCCGGACGGGAGCGACGTCGAGGTGTTCGCCACGGGGCAGCGGAACTCCATGGGGTTGGATTTCCACCCCGCGACCGGCGACCTGTACTTCACCGACAACCAGGCCTCGTGGCCGTTCAACGACCCCCGGTTCTACGACATCCCGCCCGACGAGCTCAACCGCGCGACCGGGCCGGGGCAGGACTTCGGGTTCCCGTACGTGCACGGTCGGCTTCCGGATCCGCTGATCGGCGATCAAGCCCCCGCGGGCTCGGTCGAGCCCTCGTTCGAGTTCGAGGGGCACACCGCGCCGCTGGGTATGCGGTTCTACACGGGCGACATGTTCCCGTCCGAGTATCACGGCGCGATCTTCGTCGCCGAGCACGGGACCGAGCCGACGACGCCCACCTCGAGCCGATCGCAGGTGTCCGGGAACCGGATCTCGGTGATTCGACTGGGCCCCGACGGGGAAGCGAGCGACTACGAGGTGTTCGCCCGCATCGACTACACGTCGAACGCGAGCTACAAGCGTCGGCCGGTCGACCTGCTCGTCCTGCCCGACGGGTCGTTGCTCGTCTCGGACGACCACGCGTCTCAGGTCTATCGCATCACGTACGAGCCCTGACGTAGCTTGAGGTCGACTCGTAGCGGGGACGCCGCCGCCGTCCCCGTTCTCAAGCTCGAAGACCGCGATCCAGGAGCGCACACGTGAAGAGCTATCGACCCCTCGCCGCCGGGCTCGCCCTCGCCCTCGTCGTCTCGTCGCCGATCGCGGCGCAGGAGGGCGAAGAGTACGGCGAGATGCACGACCACATGACGTCCGTCGAGCACCTGGGCGGTCGACCGAACAGCCCGTTCTCCGAAGCGGTCCGCGTCGGCAACACGCTGTACCTCTCGGGCAAGCTCGGGACCGTGCCCGGACAAGGGCTCGTCGAGGGTGGCATCGTGCCCGAGACCGAGCAGACCCTCCGCAATATCGCCGATGCCCTCGAGCGGTATGGCTCGTCGATGGAGCAGGTCGTGAAGTGCACCGTGTTCCTGGCCGATATCGCCGATTTTCGCGCGATGAGCCAGACGTACATGGAGTTCTTCCCCGAGGGGAAGCGACCGGCCCGTAGCGCGCTCGCCGCCGGCGGTCTCGTGCTCGACGCGCGGGTCGAGATCGAGTGCATCGCGACCGTCGACGCGCCGGGCGGCTCCTAGCTCGTGCTTTCCGGCCGCGGTCGCGGGATGCTCCGTCCGACGGCGATCGGGTTCGCCGTCGGGGCGACCGTGTTCGCGGTCCTCGGGATGTGGATGAACAGCCAGATGGGTGCGCCGTGGTTCTCGAACCCGGGGCCCGTGGGCATCCTGGCGATCATCGGCGGCACGACGGCCGGCTTGGTGTCGCCGATGTTCTCGAAGCGGGCGCGCCGCCGATCGCGGGACGACGCCGACTGACCCGGTCCGCGGGGCGACGCGACGGACGGCCGCGTCGCCACGCTACTCCGCGAGTTTCTTCAGGACCTCGGCGTCCAGCCGGTGGCCGCCCTCGTAGATGTGCGACGTGAAGCGCACGCCGGCCTCGGTGAGCCGCGCCTCGTGCGCGGCGATCGTCGCGGCCCCGAAGTACTCGTCCGAATCCCCCATCACGAGCTGTAGATCCGCGCGGCTCAGCGTCTCGCCATGCTCCGTCAGATCGAGGTCCGGCGGCACCGTGCTCCCCCACAGGACCGCGCGATCGATACGTGCGTTCCCGAAAGCGATCCAGCGGCACAGCGTGTGGACCCCCTGCGAGAACCCGAGCGCCACGGTCCGTAGCGACTCCGCCGCGAGCCCTCGCTCCTCGATCAGGTGGGCGTGGAGCGCGTCGAGGTACGCCACGTAGTCGGCGATGTCGATCAAACGGTCCTCGCTGGTCATCCACGAGGCCCCGACCTTCCGGGCGGCGTGGTCGACGTACTGACGGTGCAGGCCCTCCGGGGCCACGATCAGACGCGTTCCGCCCTCGAGGGGCTGGAGGTACCGGAGGAAACGGTGCGCGAGCTGGTTGTAGCCGTGGAGCCCGAGCCAGATCTCGGTCGGCGCGCCGTCGGGCTCGAGAGTGGCGTAGCGTACGCGGCGGGGGATCGTGAAGTGCTTCGGCTCGATCGTCATGCGCGGGAGCTTCGCCGCTTCTCGGTCGGCTTGGCAAGAGATACGCTTCGAGGCCCGGGCCGGTGCCCGAGGGCCTCCGAGATCGGGGGCTTGCACCTCACGCGACGTGAGGGTGCAGCTTGCTCGCTCACGCTCCGTCAAGCAGGGAGTCGATGACGTGTCGGAGGATCGAATCAAGGTGGGCGCGGTCGCGGAACGGACGGGACTGTCGGTCCGCACGCTCCACCACTACGACGAGATCGGGTTGCTTTCACCCACCGGGCGCACCGCATCGGGACACCGGTTGTACGGGGCCGCGGAGCTCGAGCGGCTCCAGCGCATCCAGTCGCTGCGACAGCTCGGGTTGTCGCTCGAGGAGATCGGACGCGTCTTGGACGATCCGCGGGTCTCGCTCCCGGAGATCCTGGCGTCGCACCGAGAGACGGTCGAGTCGCACATCGAGCGGCTCTCGGTCCTGCGGGACCGGCTTCGCCGGCTGGAGAGCGGTCTGGCGCGCGACGGGGCATCGCTGGAGGACCTCATACAGACGCTGAGGGCGACGACCATGAACGAGAAGTACTTCACCGAAGAGCAGATGCAGCAGCTCGCGGAGCGGCGCGAGGCCGTGGGTCAGGAGGAGATCGAGGCCGTGCAGAACCATTGGCTGGATCTGGCCGCGCGCGTGAGCGCCGCGATGGAGAGCGGGGCCGACCCGAGCGACCCCGCCGCGCTCGAGCTCGCGCGCGAGTGGCGCGAGCTCACGGGGCGAACCGTCCAGGGCTTCACCGGCGGGGACGAGGGGCTCGAGCAGTCCGTGGGTCGCATGTGGAGCGAAGAGCCCGACATGGGATCGGAGTGGGGGATGGGGCCGGAGGTGCGCGCGTTCATCGACGCCGCGATGGCCGCGCTCCCCGAATCCGACTCGTAGCCGCGCTCGCCCGAGCGTCCTTCCGGGTCTCGGGCGGGAACCCGATGGCTCCCGGGTCGCCGGTTGTGTCGGCGACCCGGGGCCACCACTCTGCCTCGTCCCCAGGAACGTCACGGCGTTTCGGCGTCAAAGTCACGGCGTTTCGGCGTCGGCGTGGAAGGGAGGTCGAGGTGCACGGGTGTTCCAGACGCGCGATCCGAACGCTTGTCGTCCTGGGGTCGTGCGCCCTCGATGCGGCTCCGGCGGCCGCGCAGCTGCCGTTCGAGCTCGGCCTCGGGGTTGGGCGGAACGGGAGTCCGCCCGCCGAGCTCTCCGACGACGGTTGCGCCGCGGACATCTCGTGGGCCGCCGAGGCGCGGCCCGGGTTGCGGCTCTCTCGCGCCGTTCGCCTCGAAGGGGTGCTCGGGTACAACTGGGAGCAGCGACGCCGCTGTTCCGATCCGCTGCCGCCGCCCACCGATGGGGAACGGACGCTTCGCAGCGTCCCCGAAGCGGGGTACCCGGTCTGGACGGGCGATGTCCGGCTCTCCATCGAGCCCGCGACGCCGACGGGCCCGATCTGGTTCCGGGTCTTCGGAGGGTACGGTCGCATGCTGGGGAAGGGGATCCCCTACTGGGTCAGCGGCGCCGGCATCGTGGTCGGCACGAACGTCGAGACGGTGATCGACTTCGAATGGATGTGGTTCGACGTCCCCTTCGAGGACGATGTCCAGACGTTCTCGGGGGGCGCGCTCCTCTCCGAGAGCACGGTTCTCGGCGAGATCTCACGCCGGGAGTTCCGGATCAAGGCGGGCTTTCGGTTCCCGCTATGAGTTTCGTCTATCGGCGCCGCGTCGAGTTCGCCGACACCGACACGGCGCAGCTCATCCACTTCACGTCGCTCCTCCGATACATGGAGGAGGCCGAGCACGCGCTCTACCGTTCGCTGGGTCACGCCGGATACGAATGGCGCGAGGATGGCGTCAGCGGGATCCCTCGGATCTCCGTCCATTGCGACTACCTCGGGCCGCTACGCTACGGTGAGGAGGTCGATGTCCGACTCTCCGTCGCGGAGGTTCGATCGAAGGCGATCCGTTACGAAGCGGACTTCACGGTGGATCGCGCGGACGGACGCGCGCTCGTCGCGAAGGGTACCATGGTCGTCGTGCACGCGGCGCGCCCGCACGGCACGCTCGACTGGGCCGGCGAGAAGCTGCCAGCGTCGCTCCGCTCCGCGCTCGAGGCGGCCGCGGCTCAGACGGGGGACGGCGCGGACCGGGACGGCCCCGACGAGCGGGACGCCGACTAGCGCGACCGCGCCCCGGACTCGGCCAGCGCGGACTCGAGGACCCGCGCGAGGTGTCGCCCCTCGGCGTCCGCCAGATCCGCCACCTGGTGGCGACAGCTCGTTCCGTTCGCGACGAGCCATTCGTCCTCGCCCATCTCGCGGACCGCGGGGAGGAGCTCGAGCTCGGCGATCCGCTTCGAGATGTCGAAGTGCTCGCTCTCGTATCCGAACGAGCCGGCCATGCCGCAACAACCCGACGGGATCGTCTCGATCTCGAGATCGGGTATGTGACCGAGCGCCTGGGCCGTGGTATCCGCGATCCCGAACGCCTTCTCGTGACAGTGGCCGTGCACGAGGACCCGCTCGACGGTGACCGGCGTCAGCGGGACGTCGTCGAGCGCTCCATCGCGGACCAGGAGCTCGCCGAGCAGGACCGCGTTCCCGGCGATCGACTCGCTCTCGGGGCCGGGCAGCAACGCGGGCAGCTCGTCCCGGAGCGTGAGAAGGCACGAGGGCTCGATCCCTACGATGGGGACGCCGCGCGCGAGGGCGGCGCCGCACGCGCGCGCGGTCCGGCTCAGCTCGGCGCGCGCCTCATCGAGGAGCCCTACGTTCAGAAACGTCCGACCGCAGCACGGCGGTCGCCGCCCCGCCTTCAGCGAGGTGGGGCGGTATCCCGCGGCTCGCAGCACGCGAAACGCCGCGTACGCGTTCTCGGGCTCGAAGTAGCGCGAGAACGTATCGACGAAGACGGCGACCTCCCCGCGGTCGCGGCTCGGGGAGGAGAGCGCCCGTCGGACGGCCGCCTCCGGTCGGAAGGGCGACGCCCAGCTCGGGAGCCTCCGTTCCGCCGCCAGCCCGGCGAACCGTTCACCGAGCCGCGCCAGCGATGCGGATCGGTTGCGCAGGTTGAGAAGCGGACCGACGCGAGCCGCCCACGGCGCCAGCCTCGGGAGGTACGCGAGCGCGCGCTCGCGCGCGGTCAGCGGGTGTCGCGCGCGGTAGCGGGCCAGGTACTCGAGCTTCATCCGCGCCATGTCCACGCCCGTCGGGCACTCTCGCTTGCACGCTTTGCACCCGATGCAGAGATCCATGGCGCGGTAGAGCTCCGGCGCGTCCCAGCCGCCGTCGCCGAGATCGCCCGCCAGCGCCAGCCGGAGCGCGTTGGCCCGCCCGCGCGTCGCGTCGCGCTCCTCCTCCGTGGCCCGGAACGAGGGGCACATCACGCCCGCGTCGCGCTTTCGACACGTGCCGTTGTTGTTGCACATGTCGACCGCCCCTTCGAACCCATCCCACGCGCTCCAGTCGAGCTTCGTAGGGAGACGACGCTTCGGCTGTGGGCGTTGATGGCGGAGGAGCGCTCGGTCGTCCATCCGTGGCGGGTCGACGATCTTGCCCGGGTTCAGCCGGCCGTCGGGGTCGAATCGTCGTTTGATCTCCTCGAATGCGCGGACGAGACGCGACCCGAGCATCGGCTCGAGGAACTCGGATCGAACCCAGCCGTCGCCGTGCTCTGCGGAGTGCGAGCCACCGAGCTCGCCGGCCAACGCGAACGTCTGCTCGGCGATCGCGCGGAGTCGCCACACGTCCTCACCGTCTCGAAGATCGAGCGCGGGTCGGACGTGGAGACACCCCACCGAGGCGTGCGCGTACCACACCGCGTGGGTCTCGTGATGCTCCATGATCCGCGTGAGCCCGTCGTACCACTCGGGCAGCCGCGCGAGCGGGATCGCGCAGTCCTCGATGAAGGCGACGGGTTTTCGCGCCGCTTTGGTCGACATGAAGATGTTGAGACCGGCTTTGCGGAGCCCCCAGACCTGCGACTGGAAGTCGTCCGTCTCGGCGCGGACGATCCGCCGATCCGGTCCGGCCATCGCGTCTTCGAACGCGGCCAGGTCGCGCGCGATCGCGTCGGGATCCGGGCCCGCGAACTCGACGATCATCAGCTCCTCGGAGCCCAGGCGTTCGGCCGCGCCGAGCCGCTCGAGGACCGGGCGGAACGTCGCGATGTCCCCCGCGAGCCGGAGCAGCGTCCGGTCGACGAGCTCGACCGCGGTCGGCGCCAGCGCCACCATCTCGGGGACCGCCGACAACGCCGCCCGGGTCGAATCGAAGCTGCATACCGCGAGCGCCCGCGCGGCGGGCAGCTCCTGGAGCTCCAGGTCGAGCGCCGTGAAGAACGCGAGCGTGCCTTCGGATCCGACCAGGAGGTCGGAGAGCGGCGCGTCCGCTCGCGCCAGCCGCTGGAGCGCGTAGCCGGCCACGTGTCGCGACACTTTCGGGAGACGTCGCTCGAGCTCCTCGGCCTCGCGCTCGTATAGCGCGTGGAGCGCGCCGACGAGATCGGCCGTCGGCGGAGGGGCGCTGGCGACTCGTCCGCCGTTGCCCGAGCTCGCGCCCGTCGGTCCGAGCTCGCCGAACGACACGCGGCGGCCGTCCGCCAGCACGGCTTCGAGCCCGCGTACGTGCTCGACCATGTGGCCGTAGCGGATCGATCGGGAGCCCGCGCTGTTGTTCCCGGCCATCCCGCCGAGCGTGGCGCGGCTCGAGGTCGCGACGTCGATCGGGAAGAAGAGGCCATGAGGCCGCAGGAACGCGTTGAGCCGGTCGAGCACCACGCCGGGCTCGACGACGACCCGCCGCCCCGCGGGATCGAAGTCGAGGACGCGGCTCAGGTGCCGGCTCGTGTCCACGACCAGACCGCGGCCGATCGACTGACCGCTCTGCGAGGTGCCCGCCCCGCGCGGGACGACCGAGGTGTCGTAGTCCCCCGCGATCTGGACGACGGTCTCCACATCGCGGACCGAGCGCGGGATCACCACGCCGAGCGGATCGGCCCGATAGATCGAGGCGTCGGCGGCGTACAGCCCGCGCGTGAATCGATCGAAGCGGGCTTCGCCGTCGAGCGACCGTCGCAACCGGCCTTCCAGGGTCGGGCGGTTCCGCGTCGTGCGCCCGGCGAGCCGTTGCGCCCGGGGGCCGGTGTGAGAGATTAGGCGCGCCACGCGGACGTATTACCGGGTCGGCCCGCGCTCTGACAAGGCCCTCCGTCGCGACAACGTCCGCGATCCCGGGAGGCCCGTGAGCCGACCACCGCGCACCGAACCTCGAAAGCGATGACGCGCTCGCCGTGACATACCGAAGCGGACGACACTTCCTACAGCTCCCCGGACCGACGAACGTGCCGGACCGCGTGCTCCGGGCGATGACCCGTCCGGTGATCGATCACCGCGGGCCCGAGTTCGCGGAGATGACGCTCTCGCTCTTCGACGAGCTGCGCTGGGTCTTCGGCGACCCGGCGCATGTCTTCGTCTTCCCCTCCTCCGCGAGCGGTTGCTGGGAGGCGGCGCTCACGAACACGCTCTCTCCGGGCGACCGGGTCCTCGCCTACGACAACGGCTTCTTCGCCGCGAGATGGGCGACGATCGCGACGAGGATGGGACTCGAGACCGAGATCCTGGCCGGCGACTGGCGGCGTCCGGCCGATCCGGCCGCCATCGAAGCGCGGCTCGCCGAGGACCGCGCGCACGCCATCCGAGCCGTCCTCGTCGTGCACAACGAGACGTCGACCGGCGTCACGAGCGATATCCCGGCCATCCGCGCGGCGCTCGATCGTGCCGAGCACCCCGCGCTCCTGATGGTCGACGCGGTGTCCTCGCTCGGTGCGACGGCGCTCGATCACGCGGACTGGGGCATCGACGTGACCGTCTCGGGATCCCAGAAGGGGCTCATGTTGCCGCCGGGGCTCGGGTTCTGCGCCGCGAGCGAGAAGGCGCTGGCCGCCGCCGAGACCGCGACCTCGCGGCGGGCGTATTGGGACTGGGAGGAGACGCGCCGGTCCAACGAACGAGGCTTCTTCCCGTACACGCCCGCGACGTCGCTTCTGTACGGTCTCGCGGAGGCGCTTCGGATGCTCCGGGAGGAGGGGCTCGAGGTCGCGTTCGCTCGGCACGCGAGGCTCGCCGAAGCGACCCGTCGCGCCGTGGAAGGGTGGGGTCTCGAGAACTACTGCGCCGATCCGGCCGCCTACTCGAGCTCGGGGACGACGATCTCCGTGCCCGAGGGAGTCGACGCCGATGCCCTGCGGGCCGAGATTCTGGAGCGGTACGACATGTCGCTCGGGACGGGGTTGGGCCCGCTCGAGGGCGACGTGTTTCGCATCGGTCACTTGGGGGACTTCAATGAGCTCATGCTGATGGGTACGCTGGCCGGGGTCGCGATGGGACTGCGGTCCGCGGGGGTGCCCCACGAGCCGGGCGGCGTTCAAGCGGCCCTGACGTTTCTGGCCGAACGATGAGTCACATGCCGACACGACGCATCAAGATCTTCGTCGCTCTTCTCGCATCGTCCGTCGCCGCCCCCGGCTGCGCCGCCGGGGGTGGAGAAGCCGGCGTCGTCGAGCTCAAGCTCGGGCACGTCGGCGCGCCGGGCTCGCTGTACGATCGGATCGCGAACGAGTTCGCGCATCGCGTGAACGAGCGCTTGGCCGGTCGCGCGACGCTGACCGTATTCGGGGCCAGCCAGCTCGGGAGCGACGAGTCGATGCTCCAGCGCGTGCGGTTGGGCACGCTCGACATGTCGATGCCGTCGACCATCATGTCGTCGGTCGTCGATGCGTTCGGACTGTTCGAGATGCCGTATCTCGTCCGCGACCGCGCACACATGCGCGGGATCGAAGAAGCCGTCGTGTGGCCGGAGCTCGCGGGTCGGGCCGAGGCGGCGGGGTATCGGATCCTGGCGGTATGGGAGAACGGGTTCCGTCACATCACGAACAGCGCCCGACCCATCGAGGCGCCTTCCGACCTCGCGGGGATCAAGCTCCGGACGCCGCGCGGCGTATGGCGCGTGAAGCTCTTCCAGGCGCTCGGCGCGAACCCGACGCCGATGCCGTTCTCGGAGGTGTTCGTCGCGCTCCAGACCGGCGTGATGGACGGACAGGAGAACCCGCTCACGCAGGTGACGAGCGCCAAGCTCCACGAGGTGCAGGACTTCCTGTCGCTCACGGGACACGTGTATAGCCCCTCGTTTCTGACGACGGCCCCGAACACCTGGGCTCGCCACCCGGAGGACATACGTCTCGAAGTCGAGGCGATCGCGCGTGAGATGCAATCGTTCGTCTACGAGATCGCCGCGCAGCTCGACGAGGACCTGCTCGCGGAGCTACGCGCGACGGGGATCGAGATCAACGAGGCCGACCCCACCGAGTTCCGCGCCGCGAGCCAACCGGTGTACGAGGAGTTCGCGGCCACCGTCGAGGGGGGACAGGAGCTGATCGACAAGGCGCTCGGAGCCGCCCCGTAGGCTCGTCGTGATGGAGCGCGTCGGCGACCCGGGTCGCACGGGCGCGGGATCGGCGGTGCACCGGACCCTCGGCCGCGCCCTCGAGGCCGCCGTCCTCGCGCTCATGGCCGCGCTCGCGGTCGTGGTCGTCGTGGGCGTGCTCTACCGGAAGTTCGGCGCGTCGCTCGTCTGGTACGACGAGATCGCCTCCATCCTGCTCGCCTGGCTCACCTACTACGGGGCGGCGCTCGCCGCGCTGCGCCGCGCGCACATCGGCGTCCCCACGGTCGTGGACAGCCTCCGCGGCTCGGCCCGGACCGTCGTCGTGCTCGCGGCCGAGACCTTCATCATCCTGTTCTTCATCGCCGTGGCCTGGGCCGGGTGGCAGGTGATCCAGGTGCTCGGGAGCACGCCGCTCGTGAGCCTGCCGTCGGTCCCGGCGTCGATCGCGCGGTCCGTCATCCCGATCGGGGCGGTCCTGTTCGTGGCGGCCGAGATCGCCACGATCCCCGACGCGCTCCGTCCCCCCGACCGCGCGTCCGAGCCGAACGACGTGGGAGCGAGCGCGTTGCCCTCCGAGGACGCCAGCGCGGGTGACGATCCCCGGCTTCGCGAGGGGAGCGATCGCCCGCCGAGCGAGCCGGAGGACCTGTCATGACCATGCTCGGGCTCGTGCTCGGTCTGCTCCTGCTGATCACGATCGGCGTCCCGATCGCGGTCGCGCTCGGCGTCGTGGCCCTCATCGCGACGCTCACCAGCGGCGGGGCCGCCTCGCTCCCGAACGCCGGGCTCGTGCTGTTCGACGGCGCGACCTCGTTTCCCCTCATCGCGATCCCTCTCTTCATCCTGGCGGGCGCCATCATGAACGCCACCGGGATTTCGCGACGGCTGATCGCCTTCGCCTCGGCGCTCGTCGGGTTCATCCGCGGCGGGCTCTCGATGGTCAGCATCTCCGCGTCGCTCTTCTTCGCCGAGATCTCGGGCTCGGCCGTCGCCGATGTCGCGGCGCTCGGCTCGATCCTCATCCCCGCCATGAAGAAGCGCGGGTACGACACGCCGTTTGCCGCGGCCGTCATGTCCTCCTCCGCCACGCTCGCCGTCATCATCCCGCCGTCGATCCCCATGATCCTCTACGGCGTCATGGCGGAAGCATCGGTCGTCGAGCTGTTCGTGGCCGGGATCATCCCGGGCGTCCTGGGCGGGCTGCTCTTGATGTTCGTCGCGTGGCTCTATGCGCGGCGGCGCGACTTCCCGGTGGAGGGCGCGTTCGAGCTCAGTCGCGTCTGGTCGTCGTTCCGCGAGGCGGGGTGGGCGCTCTTGCTCCCGGCGATCATCCTGGGCGGGATCTTCTCGGGGTGGGTCACCGCGACCGAAGGCGCCGGGCTCGCCGTGGTCGCCGCGCTCCTCGTCGGCGGCCTCGTCTATCGTGAGCTCGATCTACCCCAGCTTCGGGACGCGATGCTCGAGGGCGGGGTCCAGACCGCGGTCGTCATGTTGTTGGTCGCCACCTCGGCGCTCCTCGGTGACTACCTGACCGAGCAGCAGCTCCCGCAGCGAGTCGCGAGCGGGATCATGGGGCTGACGGAGAACCGTTGGGCGATTCTGGCGCTCCTCAACGTGTTCTTCCTGGTGATCGGGCTGTTCCTGCACTCGGCCGCCGCGATCATCCTCGTCGTCCCGATCGTGATGCCGCTCGTGCGCGCGGCCGGAATCGACCCCGTGCACTTCGGGCTGATCGTGACGCTCAACCTCGGGATCGGTCAGCAGACGCCGCCCGTCGCGAGCGTGCTCGTCACGGCCTGCTCGGTCGCCAAGGCGGACATCTGGGAGGTGAGCAAGGTCAACATGCGCTTCGTGGCCGTGCTGGTCGCCGTGCTGATCCTCGTGACCTACCTGCCCGCGATCCCGATGGCGCTGGTCGACCTCTTCTATCGCTGAACCACGCCTATTCGTTCGAGGCGCGCGACCGGAGGGGATATCGCTCCGGGTGCTCGATCGACTCGACCGTCAGGTCGATATCGAGCCGGGGCCAGCGAAGGTGATCGGGGCGCGGCCGCTCGACGTCGGAGATCTGCTCGACGGTCGCGCGTTTGAACCACGGGAACTCGACGTAGGAAGGATAGCACCCCGTCGAAGCGAAATCGAACCGAACAAGACGCTGTTCGACGGCAGGTTCCTCGACGGGTTCATCGGAATCTCACCGGGGGGCTTCAAGAGTCGACTGGCGGACGCGGATCGCCGCGCTCGCCACAGCCGCCGTCGCTACGATTGCCAGGCGGCCGCGGTCTCCGAGACGAAATCGCCGAACGTGCGCGGTGCGTGGCCGAGGACGTGGCTCATGGTCGCGAAGTCCTCTTCGGTCGCGACGAGACCCTGGGCGCCGAAGTGCTCCCACATGAGCCGGAGGTCTTCGACCATCCAGTCGGGCATCATCGTCCGCGCTCCCTCGTCCCAAGCGTCGAGATCGTCGCCGACGTAGGCGATCGGGCGGCCGAGCGCCTCGCTCCACGCGGCCGCGCAGGCTTCGCCGGTCAGACACTCCGGTCCGATGATCGGGTGGCGCATGCCCTCGTGTCCCTCGTCCAAGAGCGCGTTGACCGTGGCGTCGGCGATATCGCGGGTGTCCACTCGGTGGAGCCCGACCGAACCGAGCGGCGTCGGGTAGACACCCATCCCGGTCATGGCCTCCTGGAGCCAGAGGTCGTTCTGGAAGTAGTTGTTGGGCTCGATCGTCGCCCACGGGATCCCGGACGCTTCGATTGCGGCCAGGATCTCCATCTTCGAGCGGAAGTGCGGGACCCGCGGGGCATGCTCGGCCCGGTGGACCGAGTGGAACACGATGCGCTCGATCCCCGCGGTCTCGGCCGCGTCGACGGTGGCCGCACCCAGCCGCGCCTCCTCGGGGTGGAGCGGCGTGAGCAGGTGGAGCCGACCCGCGCCGCGCATCGCGTCGACGAGCGTATCCGGCCGCTCGAAGTCCGCCGTCACGAGCGTGACGCCCTCATCGGGGGCCGATGTCGCGTCGGGCGAGCGCGTTCCACACCGCACCGTGGCGCCGCGTGCGCGGAGTCCCGCGACCACCAGACGCCCGACCGTGCCGGTACCGCCGAGGCAAACGACATCCGCCATCGCTGTCCCTTTCGTCGTCAGATTACCGGGTGCGCCCGAAGCCCGAGCTCGCGGATCGCACGCTCTGCTACCTCGTACGGCTCGAGCGCCGTGTTGTCCAGCTTGATGTGTGGAGCGAACGGAAAATCGCCATCCGAGTTGAGCCGATACCGCTCGCTCGCCGCACGAAGACGCGCGTCGGACGCCTCGACATCTCGCTTGGACGGCTTGAGCGACAGACGGGGCTCCGTGCGGTTCCGCGCCAGACGCGTGTCGAGGTCGGCCCAAAGCTCCAGGAAAACCGCTCGCCCGCCCGCGGACTCGAACAGCGTCATCAGGTCCTCCACATATGCCCGATCGCCGGGTGCGTCCAGCGCCCACATCCCCGTCGTGATGACGCCAGGAAGCTCGCTCGCCACGATCTCCTCGAACATCCGCATTCGGTACTCACGCACGAGACGGTTGAACGGCTCGGATCCGAACGCGAAGAAGGGAAGGACGAGCTCGAGCGTCATGTGCGCATGGAAGAGCGGGAGACAGGTACGATCCGAGATCGCCTGACCGACGACCGTCTTGCCGACAGCCGGCGGACCCAGGATGAAGACGAGTGTCTTTTCACCCGGCCGGGAGGCAGGACCTGGAACCGCTTCATCTGTCACGTCCGTGGTCCCATCCTAGTGTGGTGCATCAAAAGTCCCTTGCCATTCGAGCGGCGATGCATCCCGCTCGCCGGCGTTGCTCGATCTCGACGTAGCTATGGCGACGCCTTCGTTCTCGCGTCTTGGCGAGCGGGCGCCTCACCACTCTCGGTGGTCAAGGGACCTTTGAAGCACCACACTAGACGTCGGCGCGCGCCGGGTCGGCGATACGGCGGACCGCCGCGTCGAGGTCGACGAGGTAGGCGTCGAGATCCGCGGCCTCGATCGGCGGACCGTGGATCGGAGCGACCCAGGATGGCTCGTGATGATCGAAGATCTCCCGGAGCGCCCCCATCAGGCGGTCGGGGTCGGCGTAGCGGAGCCAGGGGAGCGTCTGCGCGTGGAAATCCTCCACGCCTTCCGCGCGATCCTCGCTGTCGATCTCGCCCCACGTCGCCGTGCACGAGTCCGGCGGGTGGAGCGTCCCGAAGCCGTCCGCCACGAACAGGACCCGGCTCTCCTCCTCGAACACCCACGTCGTATGCGACCGGTCCGCGAGCGGCGGGTCGAGGATCGTGAACCCGCGGCCTCCGACGTCGACCGTCTCCCCCATCCGCACGCGGCGCGCGTAGGGCAGACCCTGGATCTCGGGGTCCGCGCACGATGCGACGATCTCGAAGTCGCCCCACTCCTCGCGAAACGTCGGGATGTTGCCCGAATGCGGGTAGTCGGAATGCGAGAGGATCAGCGCGTCGATCCCGAGGCCATCGGTCGCCTCGCTCACCTTCGACGCGAGGCTGTCGCGGTGATAGAACGAGCCCGAGTCCATGAGAATCCGGGCCGAGGGCGTCGTGACCAAGAACACCGACACGTGGACGTGAGCCCGGGGCTCCGCGTAGCACTCGTGGATCCACGAGACCCCGGTCGCGAGCTCGATCGCGCTCACAGGACGCCTCCTCGACCGACGCTCGACACGCGCTCGACGACCTCGTTCATACGAGGGAAGAACGCCTCGGCCCCCTCGCGGATCGGGAGCCCGTGCGCCGGCGCGATCGAATACCCCGCGAACGCCTCGGCCAAGGCGTCCGTCGCGTCGATCACCTTCGCGGGGTCCACGTATTGGAACCAGAACATCACGCGAGAGTGAAACTCCTCGAGCCGGCTCACGCCGATCTCGACGTCGAGCTCGTCGGTGCAGCGGAGACACTCGCTCCCGAGGTGGGGGAACCCGAGCCAATCGACGGTGAACAGCGTGCGCGAGCGCTCTTCCGTCATCCACGTGTGGATCGCCGCGTCGAGAAACGTGGCTTCGGGGAAGCGGAGCTCGAGACCGCCCAGGTCGATCCGGTCCTCGGGTCCCACCTTGAGGGCGTCGTCGAGGTGGTAGAGCGCGTGCGTCTCTCCCGCACGCGGCGCGACGAGCGTGCACTCCGGGTAGCGTCGGAGGATCCTCGCCGTGTTCCCCGCGTGCGGGACATCCGGGTGCGAGACGAGGAGGTAGTCGAGCCCTCGGTCGCCGAGCACCGCCTCGAGCGCGCCGAGCGTGGTGTCCGCGGCCGCCGGCGACAGGGTGTCGAAGAGCAACGTCCGCTCGCCGGTCAGCAGGTATGCGTTCTGGGGGACGTGGAGCTCTTCGTCTTCGGTGTACCAATCCACGCCCTTGTCGAGCACGGCGCGCGCGATCCCCGCGCGGTGTCCGCCGCACTCCTGGATCCAGTGGATCCCCGGCGCGATCTCTCGGTGTGTGGCGCTCATGTCGCCTACACTGCGCCGATGGAGGGCGTCTCACCAGGGTATGGAGCTATGTTGTCGCGATGATCGCGCCTCCCGACCGACGAATCCCATTGGACGAGCGTCGCCGCGTCTACGTCGAGCAGATCGCGGACGCGGATCTCGCCGGCGTGGTCGACGGTCACGAGGTCTTCATGGCGGTGCGGCTCGCGTGTCGAGACTGCGGTCGAGAGGTGTATCTGCCCGCGAGCAGCCGCGGCACGGACGACCGTGTCACGACCTATCAAGTCTTCGCCCGGAGCTGTCCCGACCACCGGAGACGGTACGAGCGACCCGCCGTCATGCCCCGCGTACGCGATACGCAGCGGTCCGCCGTGTATCGGTGGGAGCAGTCGCTGCCACCCGCGCCCCGGCCCGGTCGCTGGACGCCACCCGACCCGATCGCCGACCTCGGACGCCGTCGCGGCCGGGCGAAGCGACGCGAGCCGCGGGCGCTCGCCGCGGTCACGCCGAACGTCTCGTTCGCAGAGTGCGAACGTCTGGCCTCGGACGTATGGGACCGTCTCATGACGGACGATCCGGATCCGCCGCCGAGTCTGGTGCTCGCGACCCGGCGCCGGCGTCGGTCGTCGGCCACCGCCGATCGGATCACGCTCGCACCCACCATGCTCCACCCGATGACGGTGCTCCACGAGCTGGCCCACGCGGCCGTGATCCGCTCGTTGCCGCCCGGCACCTACGCTCCGCACGGGCCCGAGTTCGCGACGCTCTACCTGGGGCTGCTCGAGGAGTGGCTCGGTCTTCCTGCGGAGGTCGGACGGGGCCACGGCGACCGTTTGAGACCGCGCCGCGTGCGGTTCGCGTCGCGCGACCTCGAATGGGTCCGGCGGGGGACGTCCGGATTCGTCCCGGGGCCGCCGAGGGTCTCGCGCGAGCCCCAACCGATGTTCCCGGGGCTCGATCCCATGCCACGGAAGACGATCCACGGATGATCGGCGTCCGATATCGTCGCGCGGTGCTCGCGTTCGCGGTCGGGACGTGTGCCAACCCTACCATCGCCGACGCCCAGATCGGGTGCCCGGCGGCGGATTGGCCGGGACCTCCGGCCGTCGAGTCCGAGCTCCCGTGGACCGCGGACTCGCGCGAGTACCGGAGTTGGGGCGGTGGGTTCAGCGGCACGCCGCTCGGCGTCGGCCACCTGGCGGTGGGATTCGTAGAGGGCGGCCCCGACCCGTCGGACTGGTTGCCACACGTCCGCGTCCCTTTGTTCCCGAGCCCCGGCGCGCCCGCGCCGACGACGTGGATCGACCGCGGCTGGTGGATTCCGATCGCGCCGTCGGCCGCCCCGCGGCCGCTCACGTACCGCGGCATGGTCGAGACGGGATACGAGGTCCCGAGCTTCATCGTGCACGCGACGCGTGATGACGGCTGGATCCAGATCCTCGTCGACATCGGACCGCTCGCCGTCCGGGGGGCGTCGTCGGGGTTGATGTGGACGCATACGTGTCTGCTCGGCGAGGGTGCCCTCCCGCTCACGCTCGTCCTCTGGGAGGACGCGTTCGTCGGCCGCCCCGGGTTCACGTGGCGCGACGGCGTTCGCCACGCCCTGCGCACCGGACCCGGGACCGAGCACGACCGGCTCGCCTGGGTCGAGACGGATGACGAGCTCGAGCTCCTCGAGATCGAAGGCGAATGGGCGCGGGTCCGCGTCACGAGCCCCGGCCGATACGAGACGACGTGTCTCGGTCGGGAATGGACGGGCCAGGAGCGCGAAGGCTGGGTGAAGTGGCGCGACGAGGCGTCGGGGCCTTGGGTCTGGTTTCCGACGCGCGGGCGCTAGTGTGGTGCATCAAAAGTCCCTTGCCATTCGAGCGGCGATGCATCCCGCTCGCCGTCGTTGCTCGATCTCGACGTAGCTATGGCTACGCCTTCGTTCTCGCGTCTTGGCGAGCGGGCGCCTCACCACTCTCGGTG
>JAKSCH010000181.1 GCA_022360695.1 Gemmatimonadota bacterium | reverse complement strand
TCCTTCCATGATGGCAGCGCTGATATAGGCCACCGCTTCCGGGTAGTTGAGTTTCAGCCCCTTGGCCTTGCGCCTCTCGGCGAGTAAAGCGGCAGTAAAAAGCAGCAACTTGTCTTTTTCTCTCGGAGTGAGCTCCATGGCGCATTCCTCATCATCAATAAAGTCAGGTGAACCAGATTCTTGGCGGGCAGGCCGCCCTTTTGAGCAATGTCGGACGTAACAACGACCAGAGGTGAACGAACAGCTTGCGTGCCGACTCGGTGGAGACGCCCAGATAGCGCACGATCAATAGATCATCGAGTAGCGTTGCGGCAGCGAGGTCATCGCCCCTGGTCACCAACGATTCGCGCACCTCGTCTCGTATTCCGGTGGTCACACCGGAGGCGATAAAGGTTGCGCTCACCGGGTAGCTCCTTAGTGATGCGGCTCCGGACAACTCTGCCTCTCCAGCAACGTTTAACCGTTCCAACAGCAGCGGCGTCCCCTCGCGATAGATCTGCAGTTGCAGCGAGAGCCGCCCGTAGTTAAATCGCTCTTGATTGGCGGGTCGACCCAGACACTGGATCTCCCATCCCATGAAACGCGCTTCCGTTTCCAGGTGCACCACCGTTTCCAGTGCCACCCGGGTGCCGGGAAAAAAGATGTTCTCTTGGGGGAACCACTCCAGCGAACCTCCCGCTTTCACGTTGAGTACTTGGCGTTGAAAAGCGTCACGTCCGCCGCTGCGATAAAACTTGGTTGCCCCGGGCGTGGTCACGACCACTGCCGCACCCATCTGAACGTCAGCAGTAATTTCCAGGCGATCGCCACCCACCACGCCCCCTGGCGGATGGAGCAGGTAGAGGTGACACACCTCGCTTTCAGGATAAAACGGCCGCTGGACGGCCAAGGGCCCACGCTGTTTGCGGCGCGCGAGTACGGTACGCGACACACGTGGCTCGAATTCCAACTCGAGCTGGGCCACCCACCCGGAGGATTCATGCTCACCAACGGGTAGCGCGGCACTATTCATACCGTGAGGTAATCCCTGACCAACTCGTCATTGAGTTCACCGATGGCGCCGGAGGCCACGGAGCGGCCGCGATCGAGAATGGTGAACCGATCGGCCACCCTGCGCGCAAAAGGCAGTTTCTGCTC
>JAKSCH010000504.1 GCA_022360695.1 Gemmatimonadota bacterium | reverse complement strand
GGCGAGCGGGATGCAGCGCCGCTCGAATGGCAAGGGACTTTTGATGCACCACACTAGGGGCGCGGGGCCTTCGACCTCCAGAAACGGATGTGCTCCTTGAGCTGCGCGCGGGTCACGCCGGGTCCGCACAACCGCAGACGGTCGCCGAACGCGTCGAAGTGCGGCAGCGTTCCTTCGTGGATCCAGCGCGGGTCGAGCCCGTTCTCGAGACCCCACGCCTCGAGCTCATCGCGCGAGGAGTCGCTGTAGACGTGACACAGCCGATCCCCCTTCGCGATGTCGAGGCGCGGGACGTCCTTCTGCGATCGGTGGTAGTGGAACCGGACGGTCAATCGCCCCTCCGGAGCTTCTCCAGCTCCTCGAGGCTCCGCGGCCAGTCCTTCCCGAGCAGGCGCGAGAGACCGCGATCCGCGAGTACGTCCCCACCCGTCTGACACGCGGGACAGTAGTTCGTCTCGTTGCTGGCGTACCGGATCCGCTGCACGGGAGCCCCACACGTGGGGCAGGGCTCTCCGTACTTCCCGTGGACCGCCATCTCGGGTCGGAACGCGGTCACCTTCTCCGGAAACCCGTCGCCGGTGTCCGCGCGTAGCCGCTCCGTCCACTCGAGCAGCGTGGCGCGGGTGGCTTCGAACAAACGGTCGATCTCCTCGTCGGTCAGCCGCTCCGTCCACTTGATCGGCGAGAGGCGGGCCCGGTGGAGGATCTCGTCGGAGTACGCGTTGCCGATGCCCGAAAAATAGCGCGGATCGGTCAGCGCCCGCTTGAGGGTGTGATTTCGCGCCCTGAGGATCTCGGAGAAGGTCGTCTTCTCGATCTCGAGTGGCTCGGCTCCACCCGGATCGTGCGCCGCCATACCCGTCTCGCCCCGCACGACGTGCAGGGACGCCCGCTTCTTGGAGCCCGCCTCCGTGAGGAGCAGGCTTCCGTCCTCGAAGTCGAACGCCGCCAGACCGAGCCTCCGAGGGATCGCCACATCCGAGTCCTTCCACCGGAAACGCCCCGCGATCATGAGGTGGATGATCAGCCAGTGCTCGCCCTCGAGACCGATCGCGATCCGCTTCCCGACTCTTCTTAGCGAGACGACGGCCCGTCCATGCACCTCCTCGATGGGCGGATCGACGGTCCTCAGCAGGAAGGGGCTGGCAAGCCGAGCTCGCTCGAGACGCTCGCCGAGGATGTGCCGCTCGAGCGCCTCGATGTAGACGGTGATGTCAGGGAGCTCGGGCACGACGGTTCACCCTGGACCCGGTCGACCGCGGCGGGTCAGACCTCCTGCGCGACCAAGAACGCTTCGATCAGATACTCGTCGTCGTACTGATCGAGCACATCGCGGGCCGGAACGTCCTCCTCGAGACGCAGCCACGTCTCCCTGGGACCCAGGTCGTCGTGATCGTGCGGCTCGAAGCGGACCTTCGCGTGGTGCCAGTCGTCGTCGCCCCGGTGCTCCGCCTGCTCGGGCAGCGCTACGACCTCCCACGAGAAGCCATCGATGTCCAGGACGCGCGCCATGCCTGTCTATTCGGGCGGCGGGACGTCGAAGTGCGTGTAGTTCTTCGCGGTGAACTCGGCCCACTGCTCCGGGACTTCGTCGTCGGGATAGATCGCCTCGACGGGGCACTCCGGCACACAAGCGCCACAGTCGATGCACTCCTCGGGGTGGATGTAGTACTGATCCTCACCCTCGTATATGCAATCCACCGGGCAAACGTCGACGCACGAGGCGTCTTTCTCGCCGATACACGGCTGCGTGATGATATAGGTCATGGCCCGAAAATACCGGTGCTTTCTGGGGCGAGCAAACGGGCTCGGGCCGGCTCGCCAAGCCGCTCGAGCCCTCGATACGCCGTCGTAGGCGGCCTGTTCTGATGTCCTCGAGGCGCCCGGATGCCCCGGATCCGCGCCCGCGCTCCGCGACACGGCTCTTCTCGGCCGCGGCCGTCCCGTTACCTCGCCCTGGTCGGCTCGAGCGAGATCCCGGCGAAGCTGCGGGCGCTCTTCACGCGTTTCGGATAGAGCCGTTTCATACGACGCGGGGTCATTCGTGCCGGCGACACCCGAGTCGGCGACACCCGAGGCGGATGCCGCCGATGTCCTTGGACGCCCTGCCAACCGCCGGATATCTTTGTCTGTTCTGTGCGGGTCCGTGGGAATGAAGGAAAAATCGCGTGAAGAAGCTGGAAATCATACAGGGAACCGGTTCCGATCCGGTCGCGTGGCCTTCCCAGAAGCCACGCTGGCTCAAGGTTCGCGCGCCGGGGGGACCCAACTATCAGCGCCTCAAGGAGTTGATGCGCGGGCTCGAGCTCAACTCGGTCTGCGAAGAGGCGCAATGTCCCAACATCGGTGAATGCTGGGAGGGGGGGACGGCGACGTTCCTCATCATGGGCGACGTCTGCACGCGAAATTGCCCGTACTGCGCGATCGGACACGGACGCCCCGAGGAGCTCGACGAGGACGAGCCTCGTCGCGTCGCCGAGGCCATCGAGAAGCTGGCGCTCAACCACTGCGTGATCACCTCCGTCGATCGGGACGACTTGCCGGCTGGCGGCGCGTGGCTCTTCGCGGAGATGATCGGTGAGATTCGGGCGCGGCGGCCCGAATGCTCGATCGAGGTCCTGACCCCCGATTTCCGAGGCAACCGCGATGCCATCCGAACGGTGATCGACGCGAAGCCCGAGATCTTCAATCACAACATGGAGACGGTGCGACGACTCCACACGATGGCCCGACCCGGTGGCCGGTACCGAAGGTCGCTCGACGTTCTGGGCGCGGCGCGAGCGTTCGACGATGAGGTGCTGATCAAGACCGGGATCATGGTCGGTCTCGGTGAACGACCGGAGGACATCGAGGAGTTCATGACGGATGCGCTCGAGGTCGGCGTGCAGATCCTCACGATCGGACAGTACCTCCGTCCGTCCGAGGACCATCTCCCGATCGACCGCTACGTCACGCCGGAGGAGTTCGCTCAGTGGAAGGAGATCGGGGAGTCCCGTGGCTTCCTCCACGTGGAGAGTGGGCCGCTGGTCCGGTCGAGCTATCACGCGCGCGAGCAGGTGGTGGAGCTACGGGCCCGGGTCGCGGCGCTCGCCGCCGGCTGAGCGCACGTGCGAAGAGCGAGACACGCTGCGGAGGCCGGGGCCTGCCGCACCGATACGCGAGGATTGGAGCGAGGATGACGGAAGGAACGAGCGGCCCGATGACGGTCCCGCCTGACGAAGTGCCCCCGCCCCCGGCGAACGGCCGACCGGGCGACGGGACCGATGACTTCCTCGGACTCACGCGGGACGAGTGCGTGGAGCTGCTGCGACTCATGGTTCTCTCGAGGCGTTTCGAGGAGAAGGCGGCCGAGGTCTACCAGACGGGAAAGATCGGTGGCTTCTGCCACCTCTACATCGGCCAGGAGGCCGTCGCGGTCGGATCGATCACTCCGCTGCGCCCGGACGATCACGTGATCACCGCGTACCGCGATCACGCGCAGGCGATCGTTCGCGGGATCACGCCGAACGCCGTGATGGCCGAGCTGTATGGTCGCGTGGATGGGTGCTCCAAGGGGTTCGGTGGGTCGATGCACATGTTCGACAAGTCGCTGAACTTCCTCGGTGGACACGGCATCGTCGGGAGCCACCTGCCTCTCGCCGCCGGGGTCGGATACTCGATTCGGTACCGCGGGGGCGATCAAGTCTGCCTGTGTTTCTTCGGCGACTCGGTCGTGAACATCGGCGCGTTCCATGAGTCGATGAACATGGCGGCGCGGTGGAAGCTGCCCGTCATCTTCTTGCTCGAGAACAATCAATACGGGATGGGCACGGACTTCCGACGCGTGACCGCGGTGAAGGAGTTGAAGGATCGCGGGCGGGCCTACGACGGTCTCGTTTCGCTCGACGTGGACGGCATGGACGTCCTGGCCGTACGACAGGCGATGGAGGAGGCGATCGAGCGCGCCCGCGTGGAGAAGACGCCGACGTTCATGGAGGCGCGGTGCTTCCGCTACATGGGTCACTCGATGGCCGACCCCTCGCACGGTACGTACCGGACGAAGGAAGAGGTGGAGCGGTGGCGCTCCGATGATCCGATCCTGGACTTCAGCCGGCGGCTGCTCGAGGCCGGTCGCCTCACCGAAGCCGAGTACGATGCGATGGACAAGCGAGCGATCGACGCGTCGGAGGCGGCGGCCGAGTTCGCCGACCAGAGCCCCTTCCCCGACCCCGACGCCATCTACCAGTACATCTATGCGGACGGGTATCCCGATGACATGAAGCGTCGCGACGCCTGGCGGAAGGAGTTCTCCTGATGCCGGTTCTCTCGTATCGCGATGCGTTGAACGAGGCGCTCCGTGAGGAGATGGAGCGAGACGACTCGATCTTCATCATCGGGGAAGAGGTCGGGGAGTACGACGGCGCCTACAAGGTCAGCAAGGGTCTGCTCGAGCGTTTCGGCGAATGGCGGGTGCGCGACGCGCCGATCGCGGAGCTGGGATTCGCCGGCCTCGGCGTGGGGGCCGCCATGAGCGGACTGCGTCCGATCGTCGAGTTCATGACGTGGAATTTCGCGCTGCTCGCGATCGATGAGGTGATCAACTCGGCGGCGAAGCTGCACCAGATGTCCGGGGGGCAGTATACGGTTCCGGTCGTGTTTCGCGGTCCGGGCGGCGCGGCGCTCCAGCTGGCCGCCCAGCACTCGCAGTCGCCCGAGCCTTGGTATGCGTACGTGCCGGGACTCAAAGTGATCGCGCCCGCCACGGCGAAGGACGCGAAAGGGCTCTTGAAGAGCGCCATCCGCGACAACGATCCGGTCGTCTTCATCGAGTCCGAGATCATGTACTCGCTCGTGAAGGACGAGGTACCCGAGGAGGAGTATCTCACACCGATCGGAAAGGCGGAGGTCAAACGCGAGGGGACGGACGTCACGATCGTGTGCCATTCCAAGCTGGTGCACCAGTCGCTCTCGGCCGCTCAGGCGCTCGCTCAGGACGGAATCGAGGCGGAAGTGCTCGATCTCCGCACCGTGCGACCACTCGATGTCCCCGCGATCATCGAGTCGGTCGAGAAGACGAATCGCGCCGTCGTGGCCGAGGAGGGGTGGCCGATGTGCAACATCGGGGCTCAGGTCGTGGACGACATCCAACGGGAGGCGTTCGATTACCTCGACGCCCCGATCGCGCGGGTGAACGGCCTCGACGTTCCGATGCCGTACGCCAAGAACCTCGAGAAGATCGTCACACCGAACGCGCAACACGTGGCAGAGGCCGTTCGACACGTCTGCTATTCGTAGGACTGACCATGGCAACGAAAGTCGTGATGGCGCAGCTGAGCCCGACGATGGAAGAGGGCAAGCTGATCGAGTGGAAGGTCGCCGAGGGCGATGCGGTCGCGCAGGGAGACGTCGTCGCCGAGATCGAGACCGACAAGGCGAACATGGACGTCGAGGCGCTCGGTGGCGGCGTGCTCCGGAAGATCGTGGTGCAGGCGGGCGAGACGGTCCCGGTCGGCGCGCTCATCGGCGTGATCGCGGAGCCCGAAGAGGCGATCGACGACCTGATCGCGGCCGCTGGCGCGACGCCCGTGGCGAGCGCCGAGCCGGCCGAGGGACCGCCCTCCGGGACGCCTGCGGACGCGGTCACCCCCTCCGCGGCGGCACCGGTCGAGCCCGCGGTCTCCGAGACGACCTCCGCGGTGGTGACGCCCGCACCGGACGCCCCCGCCCCCCGAGCTCCGGTGGCGGCCGCCCCCGCGACGCCGGCCCAGGAGCCGACCGAGGCCGCTTCCGGTCGGACGAAAGCATCTCCCGTGGCTCGGCGAATCGCGGCCGAACGCGGGCTCGACTTGAGCCGCCTGGCGGGGACCGGACCCGGCGGGCGTATCGTCAAAGCCGATGTCGAAACCGCACTCGCCGGAGCACCGCCCGCCGTCGAAGCACCGTCGGTCGCAGCCGAGCCCGCCGCACCGAGCGGACCGCCGACGGCACCGAGCGCTCCGGCCGAGGCGTCGACCCCGGTCGCGCCCCTCGAGTCCCGCGTGGAAGAGGCGAGCCAGATGCGGAAGGCCATCGCGCGGCGGCTCGCACAGTCGATCGGCCCCGTGCCCCACTTCTTCCTCACGACGGAGATCGACATGGGTCGCGCGCTCGAGCTTCGCGCCGACATCAACGCTCGGTCATCGGACGGCAAGATCGGCGTCAACGACCTGCTGCTGAAAGCCACGGCGGAGGCGCTCAATCGTCACCCGGCCGTCAACGCTTCGTGGGAAGATGGCTCGGTGCGGTACCACGGGAGCGCCGACATCGGCATCGCGGTCGCGCTCGAGGGCGGTCTGATCACCCCCGTGCTTCGCGACGCGGGTCGGAAGGGGCTTCGTCAGATCTCGGTCGAGGCGCGGGACCTGATCGGACGGGCGCGCGATCGAAAGCTGACGCCCGAGGAGTACCAAGGCGGCACGTTCTCGGTGAGCAATCTGGGGATGTTCGAGATCGACGAGTTCACCGCCATCATCAACCCGCCCGAATCCGGGATACTCGCGATCGGCCAGACGGCCGAGAAGCCCGTCGTCGCCGATGGAGAAGTCGTCGTCCGAAAGCGAATGCGGGTCACGATGTCGTGCGACCACCGCGTGATCGACGGCGCGACGGCTGCCGAGTTTCTCCAGACCCTTCAGCGGATGATGGAGAACCCGGCGGTGTTGTTGGTGTAGGCCGCGTCCCCACCCCGTGCGGGGACGGACGCGGCGCCGGCACGCCCGCAAACGTCACG
>JAKSCH010000053.1 GCA_022360695.1 Gemmatimonadota bacterium | reverse complement strand
CGCGTCGGTCTCGATCCGCGCGACGATCGTATTCACCTCTACCGTCTCGCCCTCTTGAACGAGGATCTCCGCCAGCACGCCGCCCGCTGGCGACGGGATGTCCGCATCGACCTTGTCGGTCGAGATCTCGAACAGGTCCTCATCACGGTCCACCGTATCCCCGATCGACTTGATCCACCGCGTCAGGGTGCCCTCGGCGATGGATTCGCCCATCTGGGGCATGATGACGTCGACTTTCGACATGTGTCTTCCTCGTCTTTTCCGGCCGCCGCCCGGGCGGTCCAATATTCGTCGTTCGAGCCGGTTTCGTCAGTACGCGAGCTGCTCGCGCGCGGTCTCCACCACATCAGCGACGCTGGGGAGATGCGCGTCCTCGAGCGGCGCCGAGTACGGGACGGGCGTGTCCAACGCCGCGACGCGTCGCACGGGTGCGTCGAGCCACTCGAAGGCATGCTCCGAGACGCACGCCGAGATCTCACCCCCGAAGCCGCCGAATCCCGGTGCCTCGTGGAGGACCAGGGCGCGCCCCGTCTTTCGCACCGTCGCCGCGATCGCCTCCGTGTCGAGCGGTCGGAGCGAGCGGAGGTCGACGATCTCGACTTCGACACCCTCCTCCGCCAAGCGCTCCGCAGCCTCGTCCGCCGTGTGGACGGAGGCTCCGTACGTCACCACGCTCAGGTCCGTCCCCTCGCGGTGGATCCGCGCGCGGCCGAGCGGCGTCGCGTCCTCGGTCTCGTCGAGCTCCGCTTTGAGCCGGCGGTACAGAAACTTGTGCTCGAAGTAGAGCACGGGGTCCGGATCGCGGATGGCCGACTTGAGCAGCCCTTTCGCGTCGGCCACGGTCGCGGGGGCCACCATCTTGAGCCCGGGCACGTTCGCGAAGTAGGACTCGACGTTCTGCGAGTGAAACGGACCCGCACGTCCACCGGCGCCGCACGGCCCGCGGATCACGAGCCCGGCCCCCACGCCGGTCCGGTACCGCACCTTGGCGGCGAAGTTCACGATGATGTCGAACGCCGGGGCGATGAAATCGATGAACTGCATCTCGCACACCGGTTTCAACCCCATGTGCGCCGCCCCGATCGCCGCGCCCACGATCGCCGCCTCGCTGATCGGGGTGTCGATCACCCGGTCCTCGCCGAACTCCGCCAGGAACCCCTCGGTGATCTTGAACGCGCCGCCGTAGGCGCCGATGTCCTCGCCCATGATGAAGACCGACGGATCGGACTTCATCTCCTCCCAAAGTGCGGCCCGAATGGCCTCCAGGTACGTGATCACGCGGGAGAATACGCGGCGACGCAACCCCCAGCAACGACGCGAGTTAGCGCTTTACCATGAGGTAAAGGGGAGCGCGACGACACGAGCCACGGCTCCGTCCCCGCTCGCGAGCTCGAGCCGGGCGCCGGGCTCGACCTCGCGCCGAACGTAGCCCAGCGCGATCCGGCCGAGGCGCGGCGAATCGGTGATCGAGGTCAGCGTACCGACGGTCCGACCTGCACGAATCAGGTTCGTCCCCGGCTCGCCCAGCCCGGGGTCCGGAGCCGAGCCGCCCTCCTCGACGATGTCGGCTACCACCTCGGCGTCGGCAGGATCCTCGTCGGCCCCCGGCTCGTCCGCGCGCGGGTCGTCCGCTGAAAAGAGCCTGAGACCCCGAAGGTGTCGGTTCACGTGACCTCGGTAGTGGATCCGAGCGACGACCTCCTGACCCGTGTAGCACCCCTTCTCGTAGCTGATCGCGCGTTCGTCTTGACCCGCCTCCTGCGCCAAGCGGTCCGGCGTGAGCTCGCTCCCGAGGACAGGGACGCCCGCCTCGATCCGCAGCACGTCCCAAACGGCCGCCGAGGCGGACGCCCCGCCCGCCTCGGACACGAACGACTCCAGGCCGGCCTCGACCTCGGGCGCGTCCGCGAGGTCGAGGTAGACATCGTAGCCCGGACCTTCGATGGGCTCGCGTCGGACGAGCAGTCCACCGGCCACCGACATCGCCCCGAGCGGCTCGAGATCACCCGGATCCGGAGCGCTCGGGCCCAGGCGGCCGGTCACGAGCTCGCGGGCGACATCGGTCGCGAGCGGGCCGACGATCGAGAGACGCCGGGTCTCGAGCGGCTCGTAGGTGGCGAAGATCGGGGGGACGTACTTCCGGAAATGCGAGCGGATCGGGTCGAGAGCCTCCCGAGCCGCGTCGATCCACAGGATCTCGTCTCCGTCGGGGGGCGCCGTTTCGAAGCCGGGCCTGGGGATCATTCGGAAATCCGCCACCGTTCGACCCTTGGGTCCGAGCATGAACGTGTAGGCGCCGCGCCCCTCCGGAACGGCGTCGACCGCGTTGCTCACGAGTCCGCCGAGCACCTGGAGCGCGCGGCTCCCACGGATCTCGAGGAGCGCGCGCTCGAGCGACGGGAACCACGCGACCGTCTCGATCGCCGCCCGGTAGCCGGCAAAAAAAAGCTCCCGGACCGAAGCCCGGGAGCTTTGCTCCACTGGAGCCATCAGCCTGATGTCACGAGGGACGCGCTAGTTCGTGTTCCCCGCCCATTCGAGCACGAACGTGACGCGGCGATTCTCGATCCCGCTCTGCGGGTTCGTGACGCCGGTGTCCTGGTTGACGAGACGCGCCTCACCGAGCGCGGCGGTGGCGATGTTGTCGCCGTTCATCCCGCCGTTCTGGATCAGGTAGTCCCGGACCGCGTCGGCGCGCTGCTGCGACAGGCGTCGGTTGTACGCCGCGGAGCCGGCGCCATCCGTGAAGCCCTCCACCGTGACCGTGGCCGACGGGTACGAACCCTGGACCGCCGCGGCGAACGCATCGAGGATCGGCCGGTCGACCGCCCGGACCTCGGAGCTGTTGAAGTCGAAGTGGACCGGCAGCGAAACCGCGAGACCGCCGCCATGCATGTCGTCATCGCTGACGTGGGCGCCGTAGTCGCTCTCGAGCTGGTCGATGCGACGCCGAAGCTCGGCCACGTCCGACTCGAGACCGGCGATCGCCGACTCGTTGGCGGAGATGCGCCCGTCGTGCTCTGCGAGCTGAGCGTTGACCGGGTCCATCATGCCCTCGATCTCCCACTGGTGAACGAGATGCGTGCAACCCGTAGATGCGACGACCATCACCGCCGCAAATCCAAGCGTCCAAACTCTCGTCTTGCCCATCAGGCTCTCCTTCGTCGTTTCAGCAGGGCGGGACAACCCCGGAGCTCGTTTTCCGTCAGACGCCACACAAACCGACTTCCCACACCAGCCCCGGCCGGTAAACCGGGGGTCCGATCTTATCGGCCTTGGAAGCATCCCGCGAGTTTTTCTCACGCGAGACTAAAGATCTACGCCAACCTCCAGGCTAAAACGGGAGGAACGCCCTGGCGCTCCTCCCTCACCGTTCTCTAAACGCGCTTTTTACCTACGCTTCGGAGGTCTTGCCGCTACGGAATGTTGATCCGAACACCGGCCGTGATCGGGACCGCGTACACCGTCCCGAATCCCGAGGTGTTGCCCCCGAGCGACGCGTAGCGGGCCGACTCCGTCTCGTCCGCGAACATGAGGTGGAGGTCGCCCTTGATGAAGATCGTCGCGACCGGCGTACCCGTGGCCGCGTGACGCGAGAAGTTGTACCCCAGCTGCAGACCGCCCTTCGCCTGGAAGTACGTGTTCTGGAACGCGCCGATCGAGCCGTCGTCCGCCGTGAAGATGCTCGTATCGAAGTTGGCGCCACCTGCTCCGAGGTTGAACGCGAACATCGTATTCGTCGTCGGGTCGGTGATGTGGTACTCGAACCCACCCGTGAAATGCCAAAGCTGTAGATCCGGATCGACCGTCCCCGACGTGCCCAACAGGTCGAGACCACCCTCGGCCCGCAGCGCGAAGCGCGGATTGAGGAAGTACGACGCGGCAAGCGTGAACGCGGTGCCGGACTCTGCGGTGTCGCCCAGATCGCCCAGAGGCAGCGATACACCCGCGCTCCCCTCGAACGACCAGAAAATCGGCGAATACCGGATGAACTGTGCATCGGCCCGAACGGGCAAGAGAGCCAACGCCACCACCGCCCCGAACACCCAACCCAGCTTCTTGTACCCGACCTTCATCTCGACCTCCTGCGTGTTTTTGAGACCGCCAGAGACCGCACGGTCGTATAGAGGCGTCCTGCAAACGCTTTTGAACGCTCGGCTTACAGCATACGGCATGCCTGGCGCCGGTACGCGGTTGCAGAGCCGGCCGAAGTTATACCGATCGATGCGAAGCATGCAAGTGATACGGCGCACCATCGCCTCGATGCGAAATCCGCGCGACCGCCCGGATGTTGGGTGAAAAGCCCGCAAAACGCAACCATTATTGAACTTCCCCCCTCGAACCTCCGTGGGAGCCGAAACGCACCGACTGGCGCCAGCTCCTCCGGGCAGAGAACATCCGCGCATGACCTTCGACCTGATCTTCACCGTGGCGCTCGCGGTCATCGCGCTCGTGTTGTTCGCGATCGACCGGTTGCGGCTCGACCAGGTGTCGCTCGCCATCCCCGTCTTCCTCCTGCTGGGCGGCGTGCTGACGCCCGAGGACGCAGTGTCCGGGCTCAGCAGCCCGGCCACCGTCACGGTGGCCGCGATGCTCGTTCTCGGGCTCGGGCTCCGGAAGACCGGCACCGTCGCGGCGATCGGTCGTTGGGCCCGCACCGCGCCGCTCGGCGGGAAACGTCGCCGGTTGCTCGCGCTCTGCGTGATCGTGGCCATCCTCTCGCCGTTTCTGAACAACACCGCCGTGGTGATGGTCTTTCTGCCCGTGTTCGTAGCGCTGGCGGAGCAGGCCGAAGAACCGGCGTCGATGTATCTGATGCCGCTGTCGTTCGTGGCGATCCTGGGCGGGACCGTCACCCTGATCGGGACATCGACGAACCTCGTGGTCCACGGGATGGCGGTACAACGAGGGTACGACGAGCTGACGATGTTCTCGATCGCGCCGCTCGGTCTGATCTCGCTCGGGGTCGGCATTGTCTACCTGTTCACCGTGGGACGCGCGCAGTTGCCGCGTCGCGATCGGCCGCCGGATCTCTCGCGAAAGTACGACATGCGACGCTTCGTGACCGAGCTCGAAGTGTCGACGGAGTCGCCGGCGACCGGTCGGTCCCTGGGGGAGCTCCGCTGGGGCGAGCGGTACGCGGTGTCCGTGCTGGGAATCGAGCGCGGCGCGCGGGACATCGCGGCCCCGCGCGCCGAGCGGAGCATCCAGCCGGGCGACGTTCTCTACGTGCAGGGGTCGGCGGACCGTTTGCTGCTCCTCGCCCGACAACAGCGGCTGGTGACGCCTACGGATCGGACGCGGCGCGATCTCAACCTCTCGACGAAAGGTGGGCGTCTGGTCGAGGTCATGGTCGCCCCCGGTTCCGCCCTCCTCGGTCGTACGCTCCGCGAGCAGTCGTTCGCGCAGCGCTACGACGCCACGGTGCTCGCCATCCAGCAACACGGCTTGACGGTGCACGAGCGTCTGGCCGACGTGGAGTTCCGCGTAGGCGACTTGCTCCTCGTGCATGGGACGGCCGGGGCGCTCGAGCGTCTCGCGGATGAGCCCGGCTTCGTACCGATGGCGGAGGTGCAGGCTGCGGATGACAAGCGTCCCCGCGCCTGGGTCGCGCTCGGGATCATGGTGCTGGTCGTCGCGGTCGCGAGCATCGGGCTGTTCAACATCATGACGGCGGCGCTCGCCGGTGTGACGCTCATGGTGTTCACCGGGTGCGTCCGGCTGGATGAGATCTACGCGGAGCTCGACTGGATGGTCGTGTTCGTGCTCGCCGGGCTGATTCCCCTGGGGCTGGCGCTCGATTTCACGGGAGCCGCGTCATGGCTCGCCGCCATGGTGGTCGACATCACCGGGGGCTGGGGTCCGACCGGGTTGATCGCCGCCTTCTACGTCCTGACGGCTCTGCTCACTTCCGTGATCTCGAACGCGGCGGCGGCCGTGATGCTCACCCCCGTCGCCATCCTCGCGGCGCTCGATGGCGGCGTGAACCCGTACGCTCTGTTGGTCTCGGTCATGTTCGGCGCCTCGGCCTCGTTCATCACTCCGTTCGGCTACCAGACGAACATCATGATCTACTCGCCCGGAGGGTACCGCTTCTCGGACTTCGTGAAGGTGGGGGGGGTGCTAAACCTGCTGCTGCTCATCGCCGCCGCGATCTTCATCCCGATCTTCTGGCCGAGCTGACCGCATCCGCGGGAGCGAGCCGACCGATGGCCGAGCGCAGCGTGGACCTTGCCGATCTCGTAGGGGCCCCGAGGGCATCGGTCACCTGGATGATGAGCCACGCGGCGCCGAGATATGCGAGCGCCCACTGGACGATCCGGCGCTCCTTGAGACGCTCAGGCACCCCGAAGAGCTCCACCCGCGACCCGAGAGCCAGCGGCCCGCTTCGAACGACATGTCCAAAGCGTGGGTGGCGCTGCCGCGGCGCACAACCCCGCTAGGCGAGCGGTACGACCGCTATTCCGCCGGGACCGGCCGGGGGGTGGGTGGCGCCGCGAGCTGCTCTTCCTTCACGCCGGGCTTCATGCGCTCCAGAGGCGCGGGTAGCGAGCTCCAGTCCTTCATCTGCTCGCTCGGCGCCGAGAGGGCGAGCGCGACCAGCATCACGAAGAACACGCCCACCCCGGCCAGGATGAACTGTCCGGGGGCCAACCCCACCGACGCACGCTGCACGAAGTCCTGGGTGTTCGCGACCGCCTCGGGGTGGATGTACAGCTTGAGCATCCAGGTGAAGAGGATGAGCGTGATCAGCGGCCCGTAGTTCCGCCTCAGGCGGTATCCGACGGCAGCCCACATCGGCATCGCGGGCACCCAGGTCGCGAAGTCATCCGCGAGCTTGCGCTTGAGCAGCGTGACGAGCTCATGGTCGACCTCGTCGTCCTCTTTCAACGCCGGGACGATGATCGCTCGATGCAGCACGCGGATGCGTCGTTGCCAGAGGTTGTACGCCTGGTATCGACGCGTCTCCATGAGAAGGAAGAACAGGACGAAGAGCAGGGCCAGCAGCATGACGAAGTGCGGTGTGGCCGCGTTGCTGAACGCGAACGTGAGCACCGCGGCCGTCGTGATCACGGCCCAGTTCGTGGTCGCGTCGAGTCGCTGCCGCCAGATGTCTCCGTGCCCGACCGCGGCGCGATACAGGTGGACGAGAACTTGCGACGGATTCTGGTGATCCATGTGTCCGGAGAATCGACCCCCATTGCGGAACTCTCGAGCTCGGAGGGGCTCGGGCGCAAAGCCCGTTCCGATTCGCCGGCTCCGGGGACGCGAGGTATCATCCGACTCCCCATAAGACGCGGTACGGGGCCCTCCCGGACGTCTCACCCGTAAGAGAGAATACACGGGAAGCCCGGCGTGCAGCCTGGGGGTCGCACAGGCATTACGACGTCACGACAGGAATAAAGACACACATGCTGGAACGCTCCCGGACGGTTTCCCTCGCTCCCGGCAAGCGCGTTCTGTTCTTGACCAAGGATTTCGCGCTCATCCGCCGCCAGCTCGCCGGCGAGTTGAACCTGACGCTGGACGATGTGTCGCCCGAGGATCTGCTCGACGACATCAACACCGACCAGATGACGCCCGCGTGGGTGTGTTTCGACTACAAGCCCGATGAGCTGGCGAAGAACGCGTACGCGGGCCTGGTCGAGGACGGCGAGCGCGTCGTGCCCGAGCGCGCGCTCTACGACGCGGACTTCGAAGTGATCGTCTCCGGCGAGCGCAAGGGCGTCGGCTCGTCGCGCGAAACGGCCGTGCAGGCGGAGAAGTGGTCCGGCATCCGCATCGCGATCGCGGCGAGCTTCGCGCCGATCCACGCCCGCAACAACATCAACCAGGGCGTCCTGATGGGCGGCTACGACATCCTGCGCCGGCTGCAGGCGGGGGAGGCGATCCCGCTCGACGAGTTCGCGGAGGGCCGCGATCCGATCACGCGCCTCGTGATCGAGCACGGCGGCCTCTTCGCCTTCAGCAAAGCGCTCCAGGCGGGGGAGGTCGAGGTGCCGCGGCCCGCTACGGGCCCGCGTCCGATGAACATGGCCGAGAAGGTCATCGCCCGCCATCTCGTCGGCGGCGAGGGCCACGTGAAGCCGGGGGACGCCGTGCTCGCCGAGGTGGACGGCGGATACAGCCACGAGTTCACCACCGCGCAGGTGCACTACTTCCTCGAGAACGAGTACGGTCCCGACTACACGCTGCCCAACCCGTCGAAGTTCGCCGTCTTCGAGGACCATCTCTTTTACGCCGACGGCGTGAAGAGGATGGCGCCTTTCGTGCCGAAGATTCAGACGCTGCGCGACATGCAGCGCGTCTTCCAACAGCACACCGGCGTACGCGACTATTCGGTCAAAGACGGCGTCAGCCCCGGTATCTGCCACGAGGTCGCGCGCGAGGAGTTCATCGATCCGGGCGACCTGATCCTGGCGACGGACAGCCACACGACGATGGGCGGTGGCAACAACGCCTATACCTACGGCGTCGGCGCGACGGAGTACGCCAATCTCGTGCACGCCGGGTGCACGCCGCTGACCGTGCCGGACTCGATCCGGTTCGAGCTCGTAGGGGAGCTGCGGCCCGAGTGCACCGCCAAAGACGTCATGCTGCTCATCCTCATGACGTGGGTACGGGACGGCGACACGCTCAATCGCTGCATGGAGTTCGGCGGGCCCGGGCTCGCCAGCCTGTCGATGGACGAGCGCGCGACGCTCGCGAACATGGCGACCGAGTGTTCGGCGCGCGCGGGGATGGTCGAGGCCGACGAGCAGACGCTCGACTGGATCGCCGCCCGGCGCGAGGACGTGGATCGCGAGGCGCTGCGGGCGCGTTTCATCGCCCCCGACCCCGGTGCGGAGTACGTGGGCGGCGTGCACACGATCGATCTGGCGCAACTGCGGCCGATGGTCGCGCACCCCGGCGACCCGGATCGCGGCATCCCCAGCGACCCGACCAACGGCGCCTACATCGACGACATCGGCCACGTGGAGATCGACATCGCGTACGCGGGGTCGTGCACCGCCGGCAAGGAAGACGACCTCGAAATGTACGCGCAGGTATTGAAGGAAGCGGTCGAGAACGGCCGGCGCGTCGCCGACGGCGTCGAGTTCTTCATTCAATACGGCTCCGAGGCCGTGATGGCGCACTGCCAGCGCGAAGGGCTGACGAAGATCTTCGAGCAGGCGGGCGCCGCCATCCTCAATCCCGGGTGCGGCGCCTGCATCGGCTGCGGTCCCGGCGTGTCCGAGACGCGCGAGCAGGTCACGGTGTCGGCGATCAACCGCAACTACACCGGACGCTCCGGGCCCGGTCGGCTCTATCTCGCTTCGCCGCTCACCGTCGCGGCGTCCGCGATCGAAGGACGCATCGTGGCCTACGAGCCCGGCATGTTCGCGGGTGTCGGTGTCTAGCTCGTTCGGGCACGGTCGGCGTTTCGGGTCGGCGTGGGGGGGCGTGGCTCCTCCCGCCGCGACCCGGCCGGACAGGCTGAACGGCCCGGGGGCCGAATGAGCCCGGCCTAGACAGTCGCTGCGGGAGGAGCCACGCCCCGGGACGCCTCCGTCAACGAGCCTGTGAGCCGGACCGCGGTGACGGGCGTCGAGCTCCAGCAAGACATCGGACATCGGCCTCTTTCGGACGTCGAGGCCTTCTCGGAGCTCTCGGCTCGGGCGTGTGATCTGCACCTCAGATCGACGGCCACGGCTCCGTCGATCCGGGCGAGCGGGATACGTGTGGTCGGCGTACGCGTTGGCCCACAGCGCCTCGCGGAGGGCCGGGACGACGTCAGGCGGGCTCGACGCGGACGGGGCAGACCTTGAGCTCGGCGGTATGGGTCACCGGGTCGTAGCCGCCGCCGGTCAGGAAGTTCACGGGGACGTCGTTGAAGCTGAAGCTCGCGAACACGGTGCCCTGCGGAGAACGGTCCGTCGACTCGACCTTCACCCTCACGGACCCGCGGGGGCTCGACAGCGTCGCCCAGCCCCCATCCTCGAGCCCCCACGCCGACACGTCCGCCGGGTTCACCTCGAGCCGTTCCTCCGCGAGCAGGTAGTCGATCCCGGCGGAGCGTCCGGTCTGCGTACGGGTGTGGTACGAAGCGAGTCGTCGCCCCGTCGTCAGCCACACGGGGTACTCGGCGGAGATCGTCTCGGCGGGATCGCGGTAGCGGATGAGCTGGAAGATACCGCGACCGTTCTCGAACTCCTCCTGGTGGAGAACAGGCGTGCCCGGGTGGCCCTTTTCGGGGACCGGCCATTGGTACGCGCCGTCCTCGATCCGATCCCAATCGAGACCCGCGTAGATCTGGGACAGACCGCAGAGCTCGTTGAACACCTGTTTCGCCGAGTCGAAGGCGAACCCCTCGAGACCCATCCGTTGGGCGATCTGCGACACGATCCACCAATCGGGCTTCGCCTCTCCCGGCGGAGACACCGCTGCGCGGAGCCGCTGCACCCGACGCTCGGTGTTCGTGCATACGCCATCGGTCTCGGCCCAGGCGGTCGCGGGTAGCACGACATCGGCGAGCTTGGCCGTCTCGGTGAGGAAGATGTCGATGACGACCAGGTGATCGAGGCTTCCGAGCGCATGCTCGCAGTGTGCCCGATCCGGATCGGTCACGACCGTGTTCTCGCCGTCGATGATCATGGCCCGGATGCGATCGCCGCACATGTCGAGCGCCTGGACCTTGGTCGGCCCTTTCTCGAGATCGGTCTCGCGACCGTACGCGGCCGCGAACTTGGCCTGGTGCTCGGGCTCGAGCACGGACTGGAAGCCCGGGTAGTTGTTCGGGAGCGCCCCGCAGTCACCGGCGCCCTGGATGTTGTTCTGACCACGCATCGGGTTTATCCCGGTGCCCTCGCGCCCGATGTTCCCGGTCATCAGCGCCAGGTTGCACAGGCTCTGGACGTTGTCGACGCCGCAGATGTGCTCGGTGATCCCCAGCGTGTAGTAGATCGCTCCGCGCTCGGCCGATCCGTACCACTGAGCCGCTCGCTCGATGAGCTTCGCGTCGACACCGGTGATCGACTCGGCCCACTCGGGCGGGTACTCCGCGACGTGCTCGAGAAACGCCTCGCCCTCGGTCGTGCGGTCCCGGACGAAGCTCTCGTTCACCAACCCGTCTCGAGCGATGACGTGCGCCATCCCGAGCAGCAGCGAAGCGTCGGATCCGACCCGGAGCGGAAGATACAGGTCCGCCATCTCGGCGAGCGGGATCCGCCGCGGATCGGCGACGATGAGCTTGGCCCCCTTCGCGACGGCACGCTTGATCCGGGTCGCCGCGACCGGGTGACACTCGGTCATGTTCGTCCCGATGCAGAAGATCACATCGGGCTTCTCCATGTCCTCGAGTGGGTTCGACATCGCTCCCCTTCCGATCGAGGCCGCCAGACCGGCGACCGTGGGAGCGTGTCAAGCACGGCTACAGTTGTCGATCTGATTGGTACCGAATCCGCCCCGGATGAAGCGCTGCATCATGTAGGCGGCTTCGTGTGGCGCTCGCCCCGAAGCGATCCCGTAGATCGAGTGCCGCCCGTGCGTCTCCGCGGTCGTCTTGAAGCCCGTCGCGGCACGATCGAGCGCCGTGTCCCAATCGGTCGCGTGGAGCTCGCCGTCCTCGCCTCGGACCAGCGGTTGCGAAAGCCGGTCGGGGTGGCTCACGAAGTCGAACGCGAACTGCCCCTTCACGCAGAGCGCGCCCTTGTTCGCCGGCCCGTCCATGGCGGGTAACACACCGACGATCTTGTCGTCGCGCGTCATGACATCCACGGAGCACCCGACGCCGCAGTACGTGCACACCGTGCGCGTCTTCTCGGTCTCACCGGCGACGTTCGCGTTCGCGAGCGCCTTGAGGTCCCCCAGCGCGCCGGTCGGACACGTCTGAATGCACTGGCCGCAGAAGGTGCAGGCCGAGTCCTTGAGCAGCCCGCCGAACTCGGTCGTGATCTGCGTCTCGAACCCGCGGTTCATGATCGAGATCGCGTAGTCGCCCTCTTGCTCCGCGCACACCCGAACGCACCGATAACACGAGATGCAATTGTCGTAGTCGCGGAGGATGAACGGGTTGTCGTCGTCCGGTCGGCTCGTCCCCGACCGCCGGCCCGAGAAACGACCCGTGCGCGCCTCGTACCGATCGAGCAGGGTCGCCATCTCGCCCGACGCGTAGCCGCTCAGGGGATCGACGTCGAGATCGCGGTTCTCGGACGCGACCATCTCCATCAACACCCGGCGGTGCATGTCGAGCCGAGCGGATCGCGTCGTGATCCGCATGCCGGGCTCGGCGCGGGTCGTACAGGATGCCACGGGGTTGCGGGCGCCTTCGACCTCGACGATGCACAAGCGGCACGCCCCGAAGGACTCGAGCCGTGGGTCGTAACACAGCGTCGGGATCTCTTTCCGGTGACGCTCCGACACCTCGTACACCGTCTCGCCGCGACGCACGGGTACCTGCTCGCCGTCCAACGTGATCTCGAAATCGAAGTCGTTACGCTCGTCCATACCCTCCTCCGTCCGGACAAGATGGGGCTCTGCGGCCCGGAGCGCTGCTACCCGGCTACGTGACGCGTGACCGCATCGGGGAAGTAGCGTAGGAGGCTCTCGGTGATGAGCGGTGCCGCCTGGCCCAGCCCACAGGCGCTCGTCTCCTTCATCGTACGACCGAGATCGTTGACTTCGTCGATCCACTCGCGAAGCTCGGCCGGGCCGCCGCCGTCGAGACGCTCCGTGAGACGTTGCGTCCCGATTCGACACGGGAAGCATTTTCCGCACGACTCCTCCGCGAAGAACTCCATGGCCGCGCGCGCGACGTCGACCATGTCGCGCGACGCATCGAAGGCCATGATCCCGCCCGCGCCCAGAAACGACCCCTTGGACCGGATGGTCGGCTCGTCGAGCGTGACGTCGAGATCGTCTCCAGCGAGGAACCCTCCCGACAGACCGGCCATGGTCACGGCCTGGATCTCCCGACCCCCGGCGCCGCCGCCCGCCCAGTCGTCGAGCAGCGCCCGAAGCGGGAGACCCATCGGGACCTCGTAGTTTCCGGGCCGCGCGATATCGCCCGACAGGCTGATCACCTTGGTGCCCGCGTGCTCCCCCATGCCGAGGTCCCGATACCAATCGGCCCCGTTCACGAGGATCGGCGGAACCGAAGCGAGTGTCTCGACGTTGTTCACGGCGGTCGGGAGGTCTTCGTAACCGTGGGTGACCGGGAACGGCGGTCGGTTGCGCGGGAACGGGTGCTTCCCCTCGAGACTGTTGAGAAGCGACGTCTCTTCGCCGCAGATGTACGCCCCCGCACCGCGTCGGACCTCGAGCTCGAACGGCCGGTCGGGGCCAAACGCTTCCGGCCCGATCCATCCGGCGTCGCGCGCTTCGTCGAGGGCCGACTCGAGTATGCGCAGCGTTTCGGGATACTCGTAACGGAGATAGATGAACCCGCGCGCCGCGCCGGTGGCGTAGCCCGCGATCAGCATCCCCTCGATGATCGCGTGCGGGTCGTAGTCCATCAGCGCGCGGTCCTTGAAGCAGCCGGGCTCGCCCTCATCGGCGTTGCACACGATGCTCTTCGGATCGCCCGACGCCTCGGCCACCGCGCGCCACTTGCGACCGGTGGGGAAGCCGGCGCCACCCCTCCCGGCCAACCCGCTCGCATCGATGCGGTCGAGCACGGCTTCCGGCCGATCCTCGCGCGCGGCGGCCAGTCCTCGGTATCCGCCGCTCGCGCCGTACCCCGCGATCGAGGCCCGCTCGGGCGTCCTGATGTGGGCGAAGACACATTCCTCGGTGCCGTCCGGTGGAACCGGCGGCAGCGGCGAGGGGCGTTCCTCCAGTTCGCCGGCGCTCGTCCCGCAGAGGACGCGATCGCCCTGGAGCACGGGGATCGGATCATCGCAGCGACCCGGACAGGGCATCGCCTCCGCTCCCTCCAGCTCCGCCAGCAGGACCGTCGCTCCGCGCCCCGCGCAGATGGGCCCTACGCACACGCGGGGTCGAGCGCGGCCGTCGCGCTCGCGTGAGAAGTGGTGGTAGAACGTGACCGTCCCGAACAAGTCCGCGATGGGGATCCGCAGCTCGGCGGCGACGGCGCGGAGCGCGGCTTCGGACAGGTACCCGTCGCGCTCGTGGAACGCGTGCAGAAGCGGGAGCAGGGGGGCCGACCGCCCGCGCCAGGTCTCGAACAGCTCCGAGTCCGTCGGGTTCGTCATGCGAGATAGTTACCGAGCCCTGTAGGTTCTCGCCATGATCTCGCCCAGACGAAATACGGCGCGGATCCAGGTCGATCGCTTCACCGGCGACGCGTCGCGATCCCTGAAGGATGCCGTGGCCGTCGAGGAGCCGCTCGAGATTCGCCTCGCGATCCGGGGCGACGAGCACCGCGTCGCGGTGACCATGCGCACCCCCGGCGAGGACTTCGAGCTCGCGGCGGGCTTTCTGTTCTCCGAAGGACTGGTTCGGGATCGCGCCGACGTCGTGGATCTTCGCTACTGCACGAACGTCGATCCCCAGGAGTACAACGTGGTGACCGTCCAGCTCCGAGACGGCGCCCGCTTCGATCCGGCCGATCTGAGCCGCAATTTCTACACGACATCGAGCTGCGGGGTATGCGGGAAGGCCTCGCTCGAGGCGATCGAGATCCAGGGCTGTACGCGCCTCGATCTCGGCGGATCGACGGTCTCGAGCGACGTGATCCGAGGGCTGCCCGACGCGCTCCGCGGCGAGCAGCGCGTGTTCGAGCGCACCGGGGGGCTCCACGCGGCGGGGTTGTCCGACGCCGGTGGCGAGATTCGGGTCCTCCGCGAGGACGTCGGCCGACACAACGCGGTCGACAAGGTGGTGGGCGAGCGATTCTTGGCGGGTGCGCTCCCCCTCGACTCGACCATCCTCACGGTGAGCGGTCGCACGTCGTTCGAGATCATGCAGAAAGCGCTGACGGCGGGGATCGCGACGGTGGTGGCGGTCGGCGCCCCGTCGAGTCTCGCCGTGGACGTGGCGCGCGAGTTCGGAATGACCCTGGTCGGCTTCGCCAAGCCCGATGGGTTCAACGTCTACGCGGGTGGCGAGCGGGTGGCGCCCTGAACGTCCGAGGGGCCCGAGCCGAAGCCTCGCGGGCCCCCTCGGACGCCGGACTGGAGCTAGTGTGGTGTATCAAAAGTCCCTTGCCATTCGAGCGGCGATGCATCCCGCTCGCCGGCGTTGCTCGATCTCGACGTAGCTATGGCTACGCCTTCGT
>JAKSCH010000111.1 GCA_022360695.1 Gemmatimonadota bacterium | reverse complement strand
TCAGGAGGCCGCCGAGCAGATGGCGCAGCTCGCGCAGCAACAGGGCGGCGTGACCCAAGAGACGAGCTCGTTGCTGATGCCGGGCCCGAAGCCGGCGGGCCAGGAGCAGATCCAGGAGCAGATCGCGCGGCAGCAGCAGGAGATCGCGGACGAGCTCGGCGACCTCGAAGACCCGGAGGGCGAGCTGCTCGGTCGTCCCGAGGAGATGGCGGAGGAAGCCGCCGAGATCGCGCGGCAGCTCGCCCTGGACGGACCCACGCAGGAGACCTTGGAGCGTCAGCGACGGTTGTTCCGTCGGATGCTCGATGCCGGTCGCTCGCTCGAGGACGAGGACCTCGATCCGAATCGGCGAGAGTCGGAGACCGGACGCGCCGGGCCGCGAGCGCCCCCCGAGATCGACCCGGACCTCCTGCGCGGACGCCGATTCCCGCTCCCGAGCGAGGCGGCCCTGCGCGAGCTGCCCGTCTTCTACCGCGCGCTGATCTTCGACTACTTCGACCGTCTGAATCGGTCGCCGGCCTCGCGGTCGAGCGCGGACCGTCGCGACCCGCCGTGATCCCGTCCCGTCCCGCGAGGCTTGGGCGAGCGACCCGCCGCGCCGCCCGGGCGCGCGTCTCGGTCGTCCTCGGCTTCGCGCTGCTCGTCGGCGCTTCGGTACCGGCGGTCGGCCAGGCGAGCGGTGCCGCGGAACGAAGGGCCGTGGATCGAGCCGAGCGGCTTCGCGACGCGGGACGCCCTGCCGAAGCGGTGGGGGCGCTCATCGAGTTCCTGGCGGAAGCCCCGGCTTCGGTCGCGGCGCTCGCGCTGCTGGGCGCGCTGTCGGGGGAAACGGGTGACGCGAGCGACTACCTGGCGTACGCGCGGCTCGCCGTCGAGACCGCACCCGATGCCCCGGCGCTGCGCGCGGTCTTCGTCGACGCGCTCGTCGCGGCGGGGCTCCAGGACTCGGCGCGCGCGGTCGCCACGCGTTGGGTGGAGGCGGAGCCGAGCGAGGCGCGGGCCGTCCTCGCGCTCGCCGACGCCCAGGTGGCCGCCGGTGATCCGGACGCGGCGATCCGGACGCTCCGCGCGTCGGTGGCGTCGCCGACGCGAGAAGCGTTGGCGAGGCTCGCGGATCTGCTCGCCGGCTCGGGCGACGCGTCGTCGCTCTCCGAAACCTGGTCGGCGCTCCTCGCGCTCGATCCGCCCGGTGTCGAGCACGTGGTGGACGACCTGCGCGGGGCCGAGGACGATCGGACGGCGCGTCTCGCCGAGCTGGCGGATGATGCGTCCGCTCGTTCGGATCGGATCGGACGCCACGTCGCGATCGTGGCGTTGCGGCTCGGCGAGCCCGGGATCGCGCGCCGGATGGCGCGGGCGGCCCGGTCCGACGACCCGACCGAGGGCGCGGCCTTCCTGCGCGAGTACGTCCGAGAGGCCGAAGATGCGACGCTCCCCGCCGAGGTGGCGTGGGCCGCGGGCGAGCTCGTGGGGTTGAGCCCGCGCCCGGTAGACCGGATGCGCTGGCAGGCGCTCGCGGCCGACCAGGCGCTCGTCGCGGGTGACACCGGCTCCGCGCGTCGAGCGTTCGTCGACCTGACGCGCGACAGCGAGCCGGGCGCCGGTCCGTATGGTCTGGCTTCGCGTCGTCTGTTCAGTCTGCTCGCCGCCGATCCCTCCGCGCTCGATGAGGCCGAGCGGCTGCTCGAGCGATACGCGCGCGTGTACCCCGACTCGAACGGAGTCGAGGGCGGCATGCGCGGCGAGCTGGCCCTGGGATACGCGCGAGCCGACGCGTTGTCCGATGGCGAGGAGATCCTCGTCGAAGGCCGTCGGCGGTTGCCCGACGACGCGCTCGGCGGTTTGGAATCGGCCGCGGCGTGGCTCGCGCTCTACGCGGGTCGTCGCGATTCGGTGATCGCTCGCGCGCAACGGAGCTTGAGCGGCCCCGATCTCGACGCGGCCGAGCAGACGCGTCGCATCCGTCTGCTCACGCTCGCGCAGACGGCGGACTCCGCCGAGATCGAGATCGTCGGACCGTCCGCGCATGCGCTCCTCACGAACGCGGAGGACTTCGATCCGGGTCCGACCCTCCGGGAGCTGGCGGGCGTCACGGCCAGCCCGGGGCGCCCCACGGCCCTCGCGTTCCTGGCGGACGAGTCGGCCGAAGCCGGACGCGGAGACCTCTCCCTGGCGCTCCGTCGCCGGATCGTGGAGCGCTATTCGAGCAGCCCCGAGGCCCCGGCCGCCCTGTTGGCGCTCGCCCGCGCCGCGGACGCGGTCGAGGCGGCCGCATGGCTCGAGCGCCTGATCGTGGGGTACCCCGAGAGCGCCTTGGCACCCGTCGCCCGACGCATGCTCACCCGCATCCAAAGGGAGGGACGCTGAACGCTCGGAACGTCATCGGCTCGATACCGCTCGCGCTCGCCGCCTCGGCGGTCGGGGCGTCGACCCTGTCGGCTCAACTGCTCGTGCCCATGGACCGCGAGCAGCAGAACCACCTCAAGGCCTACGGGTACGCGTTTCAGATCCTGAACGAGGGTCAGTCCGGCGAATGGCTTCTCAACTACCGGTCCGGGTCGTTCCTCGTCTCCGATACGCCGGACAACCGACGGAAGGCCGCCCTTCTCGGCGTGACCGTCGAGCCGCTCACGGCGGGCGCGCTCGCGCGCGTGCGCAGCGACATCGAGTCGCAGAACATGGAGTCCGTCCCGCTCGAGAAGGCGCCTCGGATCGCCGTCTACACGCCTCCGAACAGCTCGCCGTGGGATGACGCCGTCACGATGGCGTTGGCGTACGCGGAGATCCCGTACGAGCAGATCTGGGACCGGGAGGTGCTCTCCGACGCCCTCGACAACTACGACTGGCTCCACCTCCACCACGAGGACTTCACCGGTCAGTACTCGAAGTTCTATCTCACGTACGCGTCCTCGCCCTGGCTTCAGGAAGAGGTGACGAGAAACGAGACGGTGGCGCGCGAGCTCGGGTTCGCGCACGTCCCGGCGCTCAAGCGCGCGGTGGCGCAGCGACTCCGTGAGTACGTCGAGGGCGGCGGGTTCCTGTTCGCGATGTGCACCGCGACCGAGACGCTCGAGCTCGCGCTCGCGGGCTCGGGCATCGACATCGCCGCCTCGTTCGCGGACGGCTCACCTCCCGATCTCGCCGCGACGCAAAAGATGAACTGGCCCGCCGCGATGGCGTTTCAAGACGCGGTCCTGGTCACGGACCCGACCCTGAGCGCGTTCAGCGACATCGACGGCCACCAGGTGAACACGCCGTGGCGGGTGGATCTCGGCAGCTACGCGCTGTTCGAGTTCAGCGCGAAGTTCGACCCCGTGCCGACCATGCTCACGCAGAACCACCAGCGGGTGCTCCCCGATTTCTACGGGCTGACGACGACGTTTCGCAGCGAGCGCATCCGACAGGGCGTCACGATTCTGGCCGAGGAGGAGGGCAGGGGGCGTGTCAAATACTTGCATGGTTCGCTGGGCGATGGGACGTTCACGTATCTCGGCGGTCACGATCCCGAGGACCCGCGCCACCTGATCGGCGACGCGCCGACGGACCTGGACCTGCACCGGCACTCTCCGGGATACCGTCTCATCCTCAACAACGTTCTCTTCCCCGCGGCCAAGAAGAAGAAGCTCAAGACGTGACGGTCGCCGGCGAGCGAGATGTCCGAGGAGCGAGCGCGAGTCCGCCCGTCGGTCGACGGCGGACGTCGACCCCCCGCGCCCGTAGCACGCCCACGCACGGCGCAAGGTGACAACCGGTGCGTTCGGAGGAGGATCGCTTCGATCACCGCGCGCAGCGCGAGCGCGACGCGCGACGCGCGATCTGGGGGGGGCTGGTCGCGTCGGTCGGTCTCCACCTCGGGGCGGTCTGGATCGCGGGCCGGGTCCAGGTCGAGGCGACCGCGCTCTCGGCTCCGCCCACGGAGACGGTCCCGGCACCCGACGGTCTCGTGGTCGTGCAGATCCCGTCCACGCCGCTCGAGGACGAGCCCGAGGAGCCGCGACCCGAGCCTCCCCCGGAAGAGGTCGTCGAGGCGGAGCCTGAACCGCGGGAGCTCGAGGTCGTGGCCCTCGCGCCGCGAGACGATGAGGGCGGGCTGCCGAACGCACCGGGCGTCGGCGACCCGAACGCGCCCGCGGAACCGGGAGAAGAGGAGCGGATCTCGAACGCATCTCGGCTCCGGATCCGGTTCAGCGATCGACGGCTGTGGTTCGACCCGCAGGATCCGCTCCTGTTCGGCGAGCGGCTCGCGCGCTTCGCGCGAGCGGACAGCGCGGTTCGTGCGATCCTCCGCGACTGGCTCGACAGTCTGAGTCTCACGGCCGAACAGGAGCGTCGAGCGCGTGACTGGACCTTCGAGCGAGACGGGAAGCGATGGGGGATCTCGGATCAAGGCATCCACCTCGGCGACATCACGATCCCCATCCCCTTCGATTTCGGACAGACCGGCCCGCGCCGACGCGAGTTCGAGCAGGCGATCCGGGATCTCACGGAGATTCAACGGCAGGACCTCCAAGCGGATATCGAAGCCGTCCTGCAGGAGCGGCGCGAGGCGATGCGCCAACGCTCGGAGGAAGAAGCGAGACGACGCCGGGGGCAGGACACGGTACGCGCTCGCGGCCCCCCCTAGTCGCCGTTAAACTGCACCTTCAAACGCACGCCGGGGCGCCGCGCCAGAACGTGTCTCCGTTCGCGGTGTCTCGGCGTTTCTCCGACGTGGACCAGACGACCGACCCGTAGACCCGCAGGAGCCGCCCGTTGGGCTCAGCCCCTTCTCCGAACGATCTCCCCCCGCGATACGACCCGTCGGGTCTCGAAGGGCCGTTGTACGAACGCTGGGTGGACAACGGTCTGTTTCACGTCGCCGCCGCCGACGCCGATCGCCCCTACGTGATCGTGATTCCCCCGCCCAACGTCACGGCGGTGCTTCACATGGGGCACGGGCTCAACAACACGCTGCAAGACGTGCTGGTGCGGCGCCGTCGGATGCAGGGCTACGACACGTTGTGGGTCCCGGGAACCGATCACGCCGGGATCGCGACGCAGAACGTGGTCGAGCGACAGATCGGCGAAGAGGGGAGCACGCGCTTCGATCTCGGTCGCGAGGCGTTCGTCGATCGCGTATGGACGTGGGTACGCGAGTACGGCGACCGCATCATCGGTCAGCTGCGCGACATCGGGTGCTCCTGCGACTGGGAGCGCACGCGGTTCACGCTCGACGACGGACTGTCGGGCGCCGTCCGCGAGGTCTTCGTACGGCTCTACGAGAAGGATCTCGTATATCGAGGTCGCTATATCATCAACTGGTGTACGCGGTGCGCCACCGCGCTCTCGAACGAGGAGGCCGAGCACCGCGACCACAACGGGAAGCTGTACCGGATCCGATACCGGCTCGCCGATGGGGGCGATATCGAGGTCGCGACGACGAGGCCGGAGACGATGCTCGGTGACACGGCGCTCGCCGTGCACCCCGACGACGAGCGGTATCGCGACATCGTGGGGCGTACGGCCGAGCTGCCCCTCGTCGGACGCGCGCTCCCCATCGTGGCCGACGAGTACGTCGACCCCGAGTTCGGGTCGGGCGTCGTGAAGGTCACCCCCGCGCACGACCCCAACGACTTCGAGCTCGGGGGACGACACGATCTCGAAGCGCTCGACGTGATGACCGATGCGGGGGCGATGAACGACGCGGTCCCCGAGCCGTACCGCGGTCTGGATCGTTTCGAGGCGCGGAAGCGCGTCGTCCAGGACTTGAAGACCGGCGGGTATCTCATCGCCGTCGAGGACCACGCGCACTCGGTGGGTCGCTGCTACCGTTGCGACACGATCGTCGAACCGCGTTTGAGCCTCCAGTGGTTCGTGCGGATGGCACCCCTGGCCGAGCCGGCGCTGGCGGCGTACGAGCGTGGCGATCTGCGTTTCCACCCGGCTCGCTACGGGAAGACCTATCAGAACTGGATGGAGAACATCCGGGACTGGTGCATCAGCCGACAGCTGTGGTGGGGTCACCGGATTCCGGTGTGGTACTGCGGCGCCCCCGATTGCGGCGACGTCATCGTCGCCCGGGACGATCCCGCGGACTGTCCGCGTTGCGGTGGCGACGTGGAACAAGATGCGGATGTTCTCGACACCTGGTTCAGCTCGTGGCTGTGGCCCTTCTCCACGTTGGGCTGGCCGGACGAGACCGAGGACCTGGACGCCTTCTATCCGACCGATACGCTCGTGACGGCCCCCGAGATCCTGTTCTTCTGGGTGGCCCGGATGGTCATGGCCGGGTGCGAGTTCATGGGCGAGATCCCGTTCACCGACGTGCTGCTCAACGGGACGGTCCGGGACCACCACGGTCGCCGAATGTCGAAGTCGCTCGGCAACGGTATAGACCCACTGGAAGTCGTTGATGCGTATGGTGCTGACGCGATGCGCTTCACGCTCGTTCGAGGGTCGCCGTTGGGCACGGACCTCCAGCTCAACAACGAGGATCTCGAGGAGGCGTTTCGACCGGGGCGGAACTTCGCCAACAAGATGTGGAACGCGGCCCGCTTCGCGCTGCCGCACGTCCGCGCGGCACCGGATGGCGCGCCGATCTCGGACGAGCTGGCGGATCGGTGGATCCTGAGCCGATTGGCCCGCGTCACGACGGAGATCGACGACGCGTTCGAGGGATTCCGGCTCCACGAAGTGGCGGAGACCTGTCACGCGTTCGTGTGGGGTGACTTCTGCGACTGGTACCTCGAGCTTTCCAAGCGACGGCTGGGCACGCCCGATGACCCGGCCGAGGCGGCCGGTCGAACGCTCACGCTCGCGATGGATGGTTGGTTGCGCCTGTTGCACCCGATCATGCCGTTCATCACCGAGGCGATCGCCGAGCGGTTGCCCGGGCGAGAGGCCGATGCGTCGCTCGTCACGGGTCCGTGGCCGTCCGCGCGAGAGGCGTGGATCGATGCCGAGGCGGAGGCCGCCATCGACGCGTTGCGCGAGTTCGTGGCGGCCGTCCGCGCGCTCCGGTCCGAGTACGGCGTCGCTCCGGGCACGAAGGTCACGGTGAGGCTCCGCGACGCCTCGGAGGCGCTGACGAGGGCGCTCGATGCCGAGCGCGAAAGCCTGGCGGCGCTGGCCGGGATCGCCGACGTGCGGCCGCTGGCGGACGCGCCTTCGGAGGCGGGCGCGCACGCCGTGCTCAGGGGCGGGGGCGAGCTCTTCGTGCCGCTCGCCGACGTCATCGACCTGGACCGTGAGCGCGGCCGGATCGAGAGCGAGGCGGAACGCGTGGGTCGGCTGCTGTCGCGTACCAAGGGCAAGCTCGACAATCCCGGGTTCGTAGCGAACGCGCCCGAGGAGGTCGTGGAGCGCGAACAAGCCAAGGTCGTATCGCTCGAGGAGCAGGGGGCGCGCCTCGAAGAGAAGCTACGCTCCCTCACGTCCGGGTAGCCGCGTTTGGCGCCGGCTCGGACCGTCCTCGTCGCCGCGATCGGTTGCGTCGCCTGCGCGCAGGAGCTGCCACCGCCGGGAGCGCTTCCCGACGAGATCCCACCTTCGATCCAGCGGATCGAGCCCGCGCCGGACTCCGTCGTGCCCGGGTTCGACGGGTCGCTCCGCATCCGGTACGACGAGCCGGTGAACATCCCCAACGACCTCGTGCGTCGGATGTTCGTGTCGCCGATGGAGCCGTACCTGATGGAGACCGGGTTCTCGGACATGAGACTCGAGCCCGAGCGAGGGTGGCGTGAGAACGTCGTCTATTGCTTCTCGATCCCCGAGGGCGTGTCCGATCTCCTTCGAAACCGGGTGGAGGAGCCGACCGAGTTCTGTTTTTCGACCGGTGCCGAGATCGCGAACACGCGCGTGGCGGGCTCGGTCACCGACGGCATCACCGGGCTGCCGCAAAACGAGGCCCGCGTCGCGTTCGTGCCGGCCGACTCCATGGCCGCGTTGGACGACACGATCGAAGGAGATCGCCGCTTCCACTACGGGGCCTTGGCGGATCAGGAGGGACGGTTCCGAGCCCGTGCGCTGCCGCCGGGTACCTACCGCGCCTTCGGCTTCATCGACCAGAATCGGAATCTGGACTTCGATCGTCGGCTCGAGCCCTACGACAGCGCCACCTTCGTGGCCGGCGAAGACTCGTTGACGCAGCTCGACTTCGTGACGATTCCGCCGGACTCGACCGGCCCGGTTCTGCTGCGAGCGCAGGCGACGGACCGCGTGACGATCCAGCTCGAATACGACGACTACCTGATCAACCCCGCGACGGAGCGGCCCACGGTCTCCGTCCGCGACTCCGCCCGCGGGATCGAGATCGAGGTGCTGGAAGCACACGTCGGACAACCGTCGCAGGTCCGCTTCGCGACCGACACCGTCGCCGCGCAGGTCCGGCCGGACTCCGTGGGAGGACCGGAGCCGGGCGCCGAGCGCGGAGATCCGGCCGTCGATCCCTCGCTGAGCGACCCCGAGGATCCCGCGGCGGCGGGTCCGTCGGACCCGCCGCTGCCGTCGCGCTTCATCGCGGTCCGCGTCGCGACGCCGCTCGACTCGATCACGTACATCGTTTCGACGAGCGGGGTCGTCAACGTGCGAACCCTCACGGGCGGTGGTGACACGAGCTTCGTCGCCGAGCCGCCGGCCCCGGCGGTAGCCGACACGACGGGAGTGGTCGCCGACAGCGGTGCCGTCGAGGGCGCCGCGCCACCGGCCGTCGACACGACGGAGGCGGTCGACACGATCCGGGTGACGTCGCACCCGAGACGCGGGCGCCGGGGTCGAGGGCGATGACGGACCCGCGCCGGGGGCTGCCGTCGATGGATGCGTTGCTCCGGGAGCCGCCCGTGCCGGGGTGGATCGAGCGGTTCGGTCGCGAGACCGTGAAGGCTTCGCTGGCCCGCGCGCTCGCCGCGGCCCGCGCCGAGCGCGGCATGAACGGGAGCGGAGAGACGAGTCGGCTGCTCGCGTCGGCCGAGGCGGATCTGGCGGCGCGCGCGAGATCGTCGCTCGTCACGGTGCTCAACGGGACGGGGGTCGTCCTCCACACGAACCTCGGGCGGGCCCCGCTCGCCGAGGAAGCGATCCGCGCTCAGACGCGCGCGGCCGGATACGGGAACGTCGAGCTGTCGTTGGAGAGCGGCGAGCGCGGCTCCCGGTACGACCACTGCGCCGCGCTGATCTGCGAGCTGACGGGGGCGGAGGCGGCGATCGTCACCAACAACAACGCGGCCGCCGTGTCGCTCGTGGTCAACGAGCTCGCGAGGGATCGCGAGGTCCTCGTGTCGCGCGGGGAGCTCGTCGAGATCGGTGGCTCGTTCCGCATCCCCGACGTGATCGCGCGAAGCGGGGCGAGACTGCGGGAGGTCGGTACGACCAACCGGACGCGAGCGACGGACTACGAGGCCGCGATCGGCGGGGCTGTGGGTCTCGTGCTCCGCGTCCACCCGTCCAACTATCGGGTCGAGGGATTCGCCGCCCGTCCGACCGTGGCGGATCTCGCGACGGTGGCCGCCGGGGCGGGGGTCCCGCTCGCCCACGACGTAGGGTCGGGTCTCTTGCGTCCGGATCTGCTGCCGGGCTTCCCCGAGGAACCGAGCGTCGTCGGATCGCTCGACGCGGGCGCGGATCTGGTCACGTGGAGCGGGGACAAACTGCTGGGCGGGCCGCAGGCCGGGCTCATCGCGGGCCGCGCCGAGCTCGTGGAGCGTCTTCGGAGGAACCCGCTCCTACGCGCGTATCGAGTGGACAAGACCACGTTGGCCGCGCTGGAAGCGACGCTGATGCTGTATCGCGATCCGGACCTCGCGGCGCGCCGCGTACCGACCCTCCGGATGCTCCGCGAGTCGGCGGATTCGGTCGAGCGCCGCGCCCGGGCCGCGTGCCCCGACGTGCCGCCGCCGTTCGAGATCGATGTGGAGCGCACGCGCTCCGTCGTCGGGGGCGGCTCGTTCCCCGGGTTCGAGCTCGAATCGGCCGCCTGGGTGATTCGTGGCGGTCACGCGGCGCGTCTGGCCCATCGCGCTCGGTCCGCGGTCCGCCCGCTCCTGGGCCGGATCGCGGAGGACGCGTTCGCGGTGGACCTGCGGACGATCGCTCCGGGCGACGAGACGGCGACCGCCGAGGTGCTCATCGCGTCGCTCGCCGACGAGGAGGCCGCGGGTGGCTGAGGGCGGTCCGATGCGGGTGGCCGTCATGGCGTCGGGCGGAGGCTCGAACTTCCAGGCGCTGTTGGACCGCTTCGCGTCGGACGCCGACCGCGCGCGCATCGTCGGGCTGGTGGCGAGTCGCGAGACGGCGGGCGCCATCGAACGGGCGAAACGGGCGGGCGTTCCGTTCACCGTCCCGCGCGCATCGACGTCGGACGACGATGCGGAGTCCTTGGTCGCGGCGTTCGAGTCGTGGGAGACGGATCTGATCGTGCTCGCGGGCTACCTGCGGTTGCTTCCCCCGGGCGTCGTGCGCCGTTTCTTCGGGCGCGTGATCAACATCCACCCGGCGCTCCTACCCGCGTTCGGGGGCAAGGGGATGTACGGGAAGCACGTCCACGAAGCGGTGATCGAGTCCGGCGCGCGCGTCACCGGCGTCACGGTGCACTTCGTCGATGAGGCCTACGATCGCGGGCCGATCATCGCGCAGTGGCCCGTTCCGGTGCGCGAGGACGACGACGCGACGCGGCTCGCCGCCCGCGTCCTGGAGGTGGAGCACGCGCTGCTGCCCGCCGTCGTGGATGCGCTGGCGCGGGGCGCCGTGTGGCTGGACGACGTGCGTAGGGTGCGGTGGACCGAGGCGTGGTTCGCCGCGGATCGATTCCAGATCGGGGAAACCGGGCGATTCGGGTTCCTCGATGCGGATGGATGAACACGGGAGAGGACACGCGGATGCCGATCGCGCTGGTGAGCGTTTCGGACAAGAACGGGATCGAGCGGTTTTGCGAGGGGCTCGTCGAGCTCGGGTGGTCGATCGTCTCGACGGGCGGGACCCGGGCCGCGCTCATCGAGGCCGGACTCGAGGTCACGAGCGTGAGCGAGCTCACGGGTCACCCGGAGATGTTGGCGGGGCGCGTGAAGACGCTGCACCCGACGGTGCATGCCGGCATCCTGGCTCGACGGAGCGTCCCGAACGATCTCGAGCAGCTCGAGCAGCATGGGATCGGGCCGATCGATCTCGTCGCCGTGAACCTGTATCCGTTTCAGCGGACGGTGGCGCGCGAGTCGGTGACGCTGGCCGATGCGCTCGAGCAGATCGATATCGGCGGTCCGACGCTGCTACGCGCGGCCGCGAAGAACCACGACGCCGTGTGGTCGGTGTGCGATCCCGATGACTACGACCGGGTGCTGCGCGCGGTGCGCGAGAGCGAGGCCGACGGCGAGGGTACCGGCGAGCTCCGGCGAGAGCTCGCCGCAAAGGTGTTTCGTCACACGTCGACGTACGACGCCGCGATCGCGGGATACCTGGCCGCGCCCGACCCGATCGGTCGCCCCGATGACGGCGAGCCCGAGCACGTGCTGGCGTCCATGAGCCGCGTGCAGACGCTCCGCTACGGCGAGAACCCGGATCAGGAAGCCGCGTTCTTTCGCGATGCATCGCGAGCGCGGTGGGGGATTCCGGCACTCACGCAGATCCACGGGAAGGAGCTGTCCTTCAATAACCTGCTCGACGTCGATGGCGCCCTGGTAGCGATCGCGCCGTTCGCGGGCGCCGAGTCATCGGCATGCGCCATCGTCAAGCACACGACGCCGTGTGGTCTCGCGATCGGGCGATCCGCTCGAGACGCGTACCAAAAGGCGTTGGCCTGCGATCCCACCTCGGCTTTCGGGTCCGTGATCGCCTTCACCGAGCCCGTCAGCGAAGCGGTCGCCGACGCGCTGGCCGAGCACTTCGTCGAGTGCGTGGTCGCGCCGGGGTACGCGGACGCCGCGCTCGTGACGCTACAGAAGAAGAAGAACCTCCGGATCCTCCAGCCCGAGCGGCCCGAGGTCTTGGGCGAGACGGGACATCTTTGGCCCGGGATCGAAGCGCGGGGCGTGCGTGGGGGGGTGCTGCTCCAGACCGCCCCGGCCCCGGCGGGGCCGTTGGATCGTACGGCGGACGTGCCCACGCGCCGAGCGCCCACGGACGAAGAGTGGGACGACTTGTCCTTCGCGTGGTCCGCGACGCAGTCGGTGAAGTCGAACGCGATCCTGCTCGCGCGCGATGGTGCCACGATCGGGATCGGGGCCGGACAGATGAGCCGGGTGGACTCCGTCGAGCTCGCGATCCGAAAGGCGGCGACCCAGGAGCTCGACACGACGGGAACGGTCTTGGGCTCGGATGCGTTCTTCCCGTTCCGGGACGGGATCGATGTCGCGGCCGCCGCGGGTGTACGCGCGATCGTTCAACCGGGCGGATCCATGCGAGACGAAGAAGTCGTCGCGGCGGCCGACGAGCACGACATCGCGATGGTGTTCACGAAGCGACGTCTGTTTCGTCACTGAGGCGGCACGCCGGCGCCGCGTCCCCGTGCGGCGTGGCCCGACCCGTATGAAACGGGACGCCGAGCCGGGTATACTGGTGTAGTGTGGCTCGCGGGCGACGAAGCTCCGCGTTTTCCGGCGGTCCCGAGGAGGACGGCCTCGACAGGGAGGTTGGCATGGCGAACATCCACATCCCGCCCGGGTGGCGGATCCGCGAGCGAGACGCGACGCCCGAGTCGGCCTACTTGAACCGCCGAGAATTCGTCAAAGCCGCGGGCGCGGGGACGATCCTGGCCGCTTCGGCCGCCGCGTGTGGGGCCGAAGGGCGGGCGCAGACCCAGGATGGACGCGGCCCGCTCGACAACATCCCCGACACGCCGACGGCCAGCTTGTACCCGGAGGCCGTACGCGACGAGCGCTTCACCATCGGCGATCGCCACGCCGCCATGTCGGAAGAGGAAGTCGTCGCCACGTACAACAACTTCTACGAGTTCGGCACGGACAAGGGCGGCGTGTGGCGCAACGTCGAGCCGTTCGAGGCGCGACCGTGGGAGCTCGAGATCGCCGGGCTCGTGGACAACCCGGGCGCGTTCGACCTGGTGGAGCTCGAGCGGGCCTTCCCGCTCGAGGAACGGATCTACCGACATCGGTGCGTCGAGGCGTGGTCGATCGTCCTCCCCTGGATCGGGTTCCCCCTGAGGAGCCTGCTCGATCGCGCCGGGATCCAGAATCGCGCGAAGTTCGTCAACTTCATCACGTTCAACCGACCCGAGCAGGCGGTCGGCATCCGCACGCAGACGTGGTACCGCTGGCCGTACTACGAGTCGATCCGCATCGATGAGGCGATGAACGAGCTCGCCTTCGTGGTGACGGGGATGTACGGCCACCCGCTCCAGAAGCAGAACGGTGCACCGGTCCGGATCCACCTGCCGTGGAAGTACGGATACAAGAGTCCGAAGTCGATCGTGCTCATCGAGGTCACGGACCGACCGGGGACGACGTTCTGGAACGACCTCCAACCGGCCGAGTACGGGTTCTACTCGAACGTCGATCCGGACGTGCCGCACCCGCGCTGGTCGCAGGCCACCGAGCGCATCGTCGGACCGGACAATCGGGTGCCGACGCTGCCCTTCAACGGCTACGGAGAGTGGGTCGCGGACATGTATGACGGTCACGTGACACCGCCGGGCGACGTACCGCACGCGAGCTGACCGGACCGTCGGCCGCGGGTCGGGTCCGGCCCGACCGCGCCCCCGTTCGAGCGGCGCCGAGCGGCGGTCCGTCCTCACCCGAATTCGTCGCCGGTCCCGGGCGCGTATCGCGTCCGATATAGCTTGACGGATCTCCCGTTCCCGCCTACCGTGGCGCGGGTTCTGCCGGCTGGAATCCGCCCAGAATACGCTATTTCTCGAACGTCTAGATAAGCCATTGAAACGTCCTGCGGTAGCGGCGGCCGTCCTGGTGTGGGGGGCAGTCGTCCTGCAGGGTTGTAACGGCGAATATCCACAATCCGCCCTACACCCCAGCTCGGACTTCGCGACACGCCTGGACGACCTCTTCGACCAGATCTTCTGGTGGGCGGTCGGCGTGTTCGTCGTCGTCGAAGCCGTCTTGCTCTACACGATCATCCGGTTTCGCGCCGGACCGGGTAAGCGGCGCCCCAAGGAGATCCACGGCAACGTCGCGCTCGAGATCGGCTGGACGCTCGCGCCCGCCTTGATCCTGGTCGCGATCGCGATCCCGACGGTCCAGACCATCTTCATCGTCGACCGGCCGACGGATGACGAGAACGCGCTCGTCATCGAGGTGATCGGCCGACAATGGTGGTGGGAGTTCCGGTACCCGGAGCTCGGGATCGTGACCGCAAACGAAGCCCACGTTCCGGTCGGTCGGACGGTCGATCTTCGTCTGCGCAGCGCCGATGTCCTCCACTCGTTCTGGGTCCCGCGGCTGGGCGGCAAGCGGGACCTGGTCCCGGGTCACGAGAACCACCTGTGGTTCCGACCGGACTCGGTCGGCGTGTTCTGGGGTCAGTGCGCCGAGTACTGCGGGACGGCCCACGCGCTCATGGGGATGCGGGTGATCGTCGACGAGCCGGCCGACTTCGACGCGTGGGCGGAGCTCAACGCCGGCGATGCCGTCCCGATCACGGATCCCGAGGCGCGGGCCGGTCGGGGCGTGTTCATGGCGAACGCGTGCATCGGGTGCCACGTGGTGCGCGGCAGCCCGGTCGTAGGCGGGAACTTCGGACCCGATCTCACGCACTTCGGGGGGCGTCTCACGGTCGGGGCGGGCATCCTCGACAACACGCGTGAGAACCTGATCCGGTGGCTCGACGCCACGCAGCACGTGAAGCCCGGTAGTCTGATGCCGGAGGTCGATCTCACCGACGAGCAGATCGCTCAGCTCGCCGCGTATCTGCTGGCGTTGAGGTAGCGATGGCCACCGCGGAAGCGCACGTCGGACACGACGACGCCCACGAGGGCACGTACGCGGGCGGTCTGTGGAGCTGGCTCACGACCGTCGACCACAAGCGGATCGGCATCCTCTACTTCGTCGCCGGTTTCGCGTTCCTGCTCATCGCCGGGATCGAGGGGCAGCTGATTCGCGTCCAGCTCGCTCGCCCGGAGAACGGGTTCCTCGATCCCGATCTGTACAACCAGCTGTTCACGATGCACGGGACGACGATGGTGTTCTTCGCGGGGATGCCGCTCATCATCGCGTTCTTCAACTTCGTCGTCCCGCTCCAGATCGGTGCGCGCGACGTGGCCTTCCCGAGGCTCAACGCCTTCTCGTTCTGGATCTTCCTGTTCGGCGCGTTGTTCCTCTACGCGAGCGTACCGCTACGCTCGATGCCGGATGGCGGGTGGTTCGCGTACATGCCGTTGACGAATCGCGAGTACTCGCCCG
>JAKSCH010000114.1 GCA_022360695.1 Gemmatimonadota bacterium | reverse complement strand
CTCGTCCGCCGCGCCTTCGGGCGGCCGCGTGACCAGGCTCACGCCGATCGTCACGGCGAACCCCGCCGCGAAGCCGGGCAACATCTCGTACAGGTCGTAGAAGTCCGCCTTGAACCAAAGCACCCAGGCCACCGTCACCACGAACCCGGCGATCATCCCCGCGATCGCCCCGACCCGCGTGGTGCGCGGCCAGAAGAGCGAGCACAGGACGACCGGCGTGAACGCGGACGCGAGCCCCGACCACGCGAACAGGACGAACCAGAAGATCACGCGCTCCGCCCCCAGGGCGAGAAAGAGCCCGATCACGCCGAGTACGATCGTGACGAGCTTGCCGAGGACCGAGAGCGCGCGCTGTGCCGCCTCGGGCCGGAAGATCTTCTGGTAGATGTCCCGCACGACGGCGGACGAGGCGAGGATCAGCACCGAGTCGGCCGTGGACATGATCGCGGCGAGGACGACGACCAGGAAGATCCCGGTGAAGATCTCCGGGAACAGCCCCGCGGCCATCTGGGGAAGGACCGTCTCCGGATCGGCGAGACCCGGGTAGAGCACGCGGCCGGCCATCCCCGCGAACACCGCGCCGAGGTCGAACACGATGATGCAGACGACGGCGATCGGTCCGGCGCGGACGATCTCGCGCTGGTCGCGCGCCGCCAGGAAGCGCCCGAGGAGCTGCGGGGCGCCGAGGAACGCCAGACCGACGCCGACGAAGCCCGCCGCGCTCGCGACTCCCGCGGGCGTCCAACCGAGCCCCCCACCCGGGAGCAGCAGATCGGGCCCCGTGGCTTGAAGCCCTTCGAAGATGGGAATGCGCTCGGCGGCGCGGAGTCCTTCCACGAAAGGTCCCCAACCCCCTACGGCCGCGATGCCCACGAGCGGGAGCGCGAGCAGGCAGCCGAACATGAGGACGCCCTGCACGAAGTCCGAGTACGCGACGGCCTTGAACCCGCCCACGCTCGTGTAGAACAGGATGACGGCGAGCCCGATGAAGACGCCGACCTGATAGCCCGTGCCGAGGAACGAGTCGAACGCCTTCCCGGTCGCGGTGAGCTGTGCCGCCACGTACGCGGCGACCATCGAGAGGATGATCACCGCGCCCACGATGCGAAACGCGTGCGCGGTGTCTCGAAAGCGGCCTTCGAGATAGTCCGGCACCGTGATCGCGCGGTACTTGTCCGTGAACGCCTTGAACGGACGCGCTACGAACGCCCAGGCGAGCGCGACACCCAACACCTCCCCGAGGACGACCCACAGCGCGTGCATGCCGACCGCGTATCCCATCCCGGTGAGCCCGAGGAGGAGCCAGGCGCTCTCGCCCGTCGCGTTCGACGAGAACGCGAGGACCCAGGACGGCAGCTTCTTGCCCGCCGCGAAGTAGCCCTCGACGTCGTGCGACTCCTTGCCACCCCACAGCCCGATCCCGAGCAACAGGATCAGATAGACGACGAGGACGCCGATGATGACGGGTGATGTCAAGGAGGAACCCCCGGGTGTGGTGGCTTTTCGGGCGGACCGATGGCGCCCCACATTAGGCCCGATGATACCGGCATGGCCACACTAGGCCCGGTGCGGGACGCGCACCGGCTCGATCTGCCGCGGCTCGCGGAGTACCTGCGCGGGCGCGGGCTCGAGGCGTTTCGCGACGGCGCCTCGGCGCTCCAGTACGAGGGCGGGCAGTCGAACCCCACCTACCGGCTCGAGGCGAGCGGCGAATACTTCGTGCTCAGAAAGAAGCCGCCCGGCGAGCTGCTCCCATCGGCGCACCTCGTGGAGCGCGAGTATCGGGTCATGAAGGCCCTGGCCGACACCGACGTGCCCGTCCCTCGCGCGCTCGACCTCTGCGAGGACGAGACCGTCCTGGGTCAGACGTTCTTCCTCATGGAGCACGTGGACGGGCGGGTCCCGACCGGGCCGGCGCTCCCGGAGGTCGACCGGCCCGAGGAGCGGGCGGCGATCTACGATGCCATGAACCGGGCCCTGGCCGCGCTCCACGCGGTCGATTGGCGCCGGATCGGACTGGCCGATTTCGGCAAGCCGACCGGGTACGTCTCGCGGCAGATCGCGCTCTGGACCCGCCAATACGAGGCCTCGAAGGGCGGGCCGGTCGCCGCCATGGACGCGTTGATCGAGTGGCTGCCGGGCGCGATACCGCCCGACGAGGAGACGACGATCGCGCACGGGGACTTCCGTCTCGACAACTTGATCCTTCACCCGACCGAGCCCCGCGTCGTCGCGATCGTCGACTGGGAGCTGTCGACGCTGGGTCACCCGTTGGCCGACCTCGCGTACAACTGCATGACGTACCACCTGCCGGAGGGTCCGCTCTGGAAGGGGCTGGGCGCGGTCGACGTGCGAGCGCTCGGCATCCCCGGCGAACGCGACTACCTGGCCGCGTACCGCGAGCGCACCGGTCGGGACGTGTCGACGAATTGGGACTTCTTCATGGCGTTCGGGCTGTTCCGACTCGCCGCCATCTGTCAAGGCGTGTACGCGCGAGCGCTCCAGGGGAACGCCAGCTCGGCCAACGCGCGCGAGGTGGGCGAGAAGGCGCCGATGCTCGCCCGGGCCGGGTGGACGTTCGCGCGGCGGGCGGGGGCGTAGGGTGGTGCACCAGGACCCGGGCGCTCCCGAGGACCCGACCCGGGCCAACCGTCGTCGACCGAGCGACCGGCTGGCCCGGGATCGCGCTCAGGTCGCGCGAAACTCCAGCTTGGCCAAGCTCTCGAGGTGGACCTCGTCCGGGCCGTCCGCCAGACGAAGCGTACGCGCGTGGGCGTAGGCGCGCGCGAGCCAATGGTCCGGCCCGACCCCGGCCGCGCCGTGGACCTGGATCGCTCGATCGAGCACCGCGCACGCCATCCGCGGGGCCACGACCTTGATCATCGCGATCTCACGCCGAGCGGCCTTGTTGCCGACCTCGTCCATCCGGTGCGCCGCATGCAGCGTCAGCAAGCGAGCCTGATCGATCGCGACGCGACACTCGGCAACTTGGTGTCGGAGCGCTCCTTTCTCGGAGAGCGGGCCGTTGAACGCGACCCGCACGTTCGCGCGCTCGCGCATCTCCTCGAGCGCACGCTCCGCCACTCCGATGAGTCGCATGCAGTGGTGGATGCGGCCGGGCCCGAGCCGCCCCTGCGCGATCTCGAACCCGCGTCCCTCGCCGAGCAGCAAGTTCTCCGCCGGCACGCGGACGTCGCGATACCGAACCTCGCCGTGCCCCTCAGGCGCGCTGTCGTATCCGAACACGTCGAGCGCCCGCACGACCTCCACGCCATCGGCATCCATGGGGACCAGGATCATCGATTGCTGGAGATGTCGTTCGGCGCTCGGGTCCGTCTTCCCCATGAAGACCGAGATCGCGCACTCCGCCCGCGGCGATTGCGTCACCCACCACTTGTGGCCGTCGATCACGTACTCTTCGCCGTCGCGGCGGATCGAGGCCTCGATGTTCGTCGCGTCGGACGAGGCGACCTCGGGCTCGGTCATCGCGAAGCACGAACGGGCCTCTCCAGCCAGCAGCGGTTGAAGCCATCGCTCCTGCTGTTCCGGCGTACCGTATCGTGCCAGCACCTCCATGTTGCCGGTGTCCGGCGCGTTGCAATTGAACACTTCAGGCGCCCACGCCACGCGACCCATGATCTCGCACAGCGGCGCGTACTCGAGGTTCGTCAGACCCGCGCCGCGCGAGGCGTCGCTGTCGACCGGCAGGAACAGGTTCCACAGCCCGGCGGTGCGCGCCTCGGCCTTGAGCTCCTCGAGGATGGGCGGTGTCGCGAACCGCGGGCCCTCCTCGAGCTGTGTCTCGAAGACCGCGTCGTTCGGGAGGACCCTCGTCTCCATGAACTCCCGGAGGCGCGTCTGGAGCTCGATCGACCGCTCGCTCGTCGGGTAGGGTGTCGTCATCCGCTCAAGGTCCCCGTCGTCTTCGGCTCGGGCAACCGGGGACGACGTCTTTCCAGGGTGGCCGGAGCCGGGCAGATTCCGGCATGGGCTTCCCATCGTTCGAGATCCGCGACACCCGATCCGGCTCCCCAGGAGGCATCGTGCGACGACACACACCCTTGACCGCCTCCGTCGCGTGCGCCGCGGCGATCTGCCTCGCCGCCACGAGCGAGCTCGCGGCGCAGGAGACGAACCCGCGGTTCGGCGTGTGGCAGCTCGAGTCCGACGCGCCGCCGCCGGCCGACAACATCATGACCTACGAGCCGTACGGTGACGGCGGGATGAAGATCACCGTCGAGGCGACGAACGCCGATGGGGAGCAGACGCGCTGGAGCTACGTCACCATGTTCGACGGCGTATTCCGCGCGGTGGAAGGGCGGGAAGGAGCCGAAACGGCCGTCGAGGTCGTCGACGAGCGGACGAACCGCATCGTCAACAAGCGAGACGGCGAAGT
>JAKSCH010000544.1 GCA_022360695.1 Gemmatimonadota bacterium | reverse complement strand
GGTCCTCGAGGCGCCAGCTCGCCTCAACTCCCAACCGCTGCCACGGCCAGAACACTGTTGCACTTACTTTATGAATCCAAACCGCCCTATTCCGCTTCAGCTATGACGGAGAGCCACGAGGTAGCTTCGCACCTATCTACCACACGCCAAACACCAGGATGATAGAGCTGGTCTCGAGATCCTTGGTCAAGTGTGTCGAACAACACGATGCTGTCTTGGTAGCGCCGGTACTGCTACATGAGGTCCGTCGCTATGATGCAGACGGTTCGCTACGCTGGTGGGCGGAACTCGGTGGTCTGGACGCGATTGACCTCGTCGAGCATCCTGATGGCCGAACCTCGGCTGGGATACCGGAAGACGGGTACCACGGCGCCGTGGGTCTCGCCAGTGACGAGCGCGGTGCGCTAGGGGTAGTTCAAATGGGCTTTGTCACGCGGGAAAGTCGTAGGGAAGGCGGTCTCGAGCAGGTCCTGACGTACGTGTTCTCGGTGCAGACCGGCGAAGCGGCCTACTCCGGCCTGTCCGTTCCGCGAGCGCACGCGTTTCGAGACCAGATGGCGCTCTTCTCAGAGCCGATACCCTATCCGACCGTTATCGTCATGGGTCCGGAACAGAGCCCGTAGTTGTGGTATCCTTCAATCGAACACCGTGGCCGCCCTGTTGGTCCCGCGTGTTTCTTACTGGTGCCGTCTTCTCACTCGTGTTCGCCGACTCTCTCTTGGGGCAGGCGACCCAACGTCTCTTCGGTCGCGTCGAGGATTCCCGTACCGCCGCCCGTATCGAGGGGGTGTTAGTTACGGTGGAGTCGTCACAGTCCACCGTGCTAACGGACGCGGACGGTCGGTTCGTAGTAGAGCTGGACGCAACCGGAACCGATCGGCTGCTGATGCAACACCTCGCGTACGCGACCCGGTCCGTCGACGTTTCCGCGTCCACCGACGACCAGCTCTTGGTGATCACCTTGGATCCTCGGGTACTGGCCGTTGAGGACCTCGACGTCCAGATAGAACGCCGACCGTTGTACCTGGAGTCCGAGGGGTACTATGAGCGAAAGCGCCGCGGGTGGGGAGCCTTTCGAGATCCATCGTGGATCGCCGCCACGAACGTCGGTTTCCCCCAAGCCGAGCGATTCGTGGAGTATCTGAAGACAACTGCCGCCACGTCACGATGTCGCATAACGCCGGTGTATCTCGATCGACGGCGGATTGAGAACGACGGCGAGCTCAGTCTTCTGCGGGATATGTCGAGTGACGATGTCGGGGCGGTCGAGATCTACTCGAACGGACACGGCGTGCCTCTCTTTGCGCTCAACGATACGACGCTTTCATGCGGCGCGGTCATCATGTGGTCCAAGCAATGGGAGGAGACACTCGAGTTGTTGCCGGAGCTGCTCATCGAACTCTGCGACCCAGATCCCAAGCAGGGGCCGTGGTTGGAGGGGTTCGTGAGCGATCGGCTTACCGACGTCGCCTTGCCGGGGGCAACGATCGAAGTGTGGCAACGGACAGGAACCGACTCCCTTGTACAGACCGTGCGGTCGGATCGAGAGGGCCGCTTTCGTGTTTGCGGATTAGCGACGAAAGAGTCGTACGACCTTCAGGGCAGTTACGCCGGACGGTCCGGTGACCCATTGACGGTCGAGGCAAGCGACGGGGGCCGGACCGATTTGAATGTCGAGGTACGCGTCGCGGTGGCCGGGCGGATCCGCGGCAGGATTCGGGACGCCGAGACCCGGAGACCGGTGGGGGCTGCCCGAGTTACCGCGCTCAACGGACGCTTTCAGGCTACGGCCGACCCTAGAGGCGAGTTCTTGCTCCCGGGGCTACCGCCGGGGGATCACCGTCTCACGATCTCGAGCGACGGGTACGAGGAGACGCACGAGATCGTGCACGTCACCTCCGAGGAAACCAGTAGCGTCGTCATCGATATTGCACGCGGACGCTAAGGAAGCTCTGCGCAGCCAGTGAATCCAGGCTCGGGTTCTCGTGCACCTGAGCTCACGCGGAGAGGCGTACGGTTCTCCGGGCCGGCCCCGCGGCCGAAATCACCGGATCTGACTTCTCTCCGAGGTTAGAGGGCGCACGCCGCCCCCGGTGGCAGCAACCGCTTCCTCAACAGATACAGATTCGCGAGCGCGAACGCCGTGTAGAGCCGGGCCGTGTTCTTGGCCAGGCCGCGGTACCTCACCTTCTGGAACCCCCACAGCCGCTTCACGACGTGAAACGGGTGCTCGCAGCGAGCCCGCACCCGCGAGCGGCTCCGGTTCACGCCCTTCCAGTAGTCCGAGAGCGGGTTCTTCGCCGTCCCCCGTCGATTCACCCGGTACTTCACGCCGACCTCCTGGAACGCCTGTCGGTCCCCCTCGCACCCGTACGCCTTGCCCCCGTACAACTCCCGCTCCTCGCCGTGCATGAGATCCGGAAGCTGGTTGATGTCCGCTTCCGCCGCGTCCGTCGTCACCAGGCTGTGCACCGTCCCCCGCTTGTCCGTCCCCACGTGC
>JAKSCH010000211.1 GCA_022360695.1 Gemmatimonadota bacterium | reverse complement strand
GCGAATCGCTCGAGCTCCCGACCGAGTGGGATCCGCCGCCCGGGGAGCCGGTCGACCACCACACGTCGGGCTTCGCGAAGACGCTATGCTCGGCCGTCTTCATCACGGGGCTCGACCCGGCGGACGCCGCCGCGAACGTCGGAGGGTTCACCAGTCCGTTCGATCAGCGCTCCGCGGTCGTCGATACCGTCGTCGACTACGAGAACGAGACGGTGCGGCTGACGCTCGGCTCGGGTGTCGTGCGCACCGCCAAGCGGTACGGTAGTCAGGGTTGCATCACCCACAACCTCGGTGACGACGGCATCCACTTCTCCTCGTCCGTGGTCGAGCCACGGACGCCGGATCCCGAGACGACCTCTTGGCCGATGGGCGATGTTCTACCCGAAGATCCCTATCCCTCCGAGATCGACATGGCGAAGGTCGAGGAAGCGGTCGCGGTCGCCATGGATCCGATCGGAAAGACGCTCGGCTTCGTGGTCACGTACCAGGGACGGATCATCGGCGAGGGCTACGGAGACGGCGTCGACATGCACACGCCGTTCGAGAGCTGGTCGATGGGCAAGTCGCTGACCGGGACCTTGATGGCCGTCCTGATCGAACAAGGCGAGTACGGCCTGTGGCAGCGGGCACCGGTCCCCGAGTGGCTGGACGACGCGCGCAGGAACATCCGCATCGCGGACATCATGCGGATGTCGAGCGGCATTCGCATCGTCGCGCCGCAGGACCCGGATTACTCGCCGGACATGGGATACCCGGATCACCTCTATCTGTACACCGGACCCAACGCGTTCGAGTGGGCCGCCAGCCGACCGCAGCAGTGGGAGCCGAACACGGTCGGGCGGTATCGGAACACCGATCCCGTGCTCACGAATTACTTGATTCGGCTGGCCGTCGAGGCACGCGGCGAGGACTATCATGCGTTCCCGCAGAGGAACCTGTTCGACAAGCTCGGGATCCGGAACATCGTGATGGAGACCGATCCGTACGGGAACTTCCTCACGCAGGGGTACGAGTTCGGCTCGGCCCGTGACTGGGCCAGGCTGGGGAACCTGTATCTCCAGGACGGCGTCTGGGAGGGCGAACGGATCTTGCCCGAGGGGTACGTGGAGTACGCGATGGAAGTCGCTCCGGCGTGGGAGGCCGACGGTCGGCCCGTGTACGGGGGCGGCTTCTTGTGGCGCGATCTCGGCTTCCCGATCGAAGACGACTACGGTGCGTTCGCCGGCGCCGGTGGTCAGTACACGGTCATCATCCCGTCGCGCGGCTTGGTCGTCGCGCGGCTCGGCAAGTACACGGGATCCGGCCCCGGGCGCCCGAACCTGGACCGCGCGTTCGAGCTGTTGATGGAGGCCGTACCGCCGGTCCAGTAGCGCCGGACGCGCTAGATCGCCGCGCGCGCCTCGGCGATCTCCCCCGCCCGTCGCGCGAGCTCGGGGGCATCGAGCACCTCGGCGACGATGTCGAAGTCATCGCGCGGTCCGGTCCAGCGGAGCTCATCGACCGAGGACGATACGGGCGCGTCGGTCACGAGCGTGGCCAGCTTCCGAAAGAGCAAGGCGTGCTCGAGGTCGTCGCGGAGCGTGACGGCGAGCCGCTCGGCCCCGCGCACCTGGACGTCCCAATCGGCTCCGTTCGCCGGGATACGGTCGATCGTCTCGTAACGACGTAGCACCGCGGTCGCGGTCTTGGCGCCGAATCCGCGGATCCCCGGGAAGCCGTCGGCCGAGTCTCCGACCAGGGCCAGCCAGTCCGGGAGCGTGGTCGGTGACACCCCGAACTTCTCGCGCACGCCCGCTTCGTCACGCACGACGCGCTGGCGACGGTCGAACTGGACCACGCGGGTCCCTCGCACGCATTGCGCGAGGTCCTTGTCCGGGGTGCAGAGCAGGACTTGCTCGACCCGCTCGTCCGCCGCCGCGAGCGAGGCGCCGGACGCCATCCCGTCATCGGCTTCATGCTCGACCATCTTCCACACGACGAATCCCGCCGCCGACAGCGCCTCCTCGACGACCGGGAACTGCGAGAACAGCAGCGGATCGATGCCGGTGCCGTCCTTGTAGCCGGGCCACATCGCGTTTCGGAAGGACTCGATGACGTGGTCTGTCGCGATGGCGACGTGCGTGGCTCCCGATTCCAGCAGGAAGAGCATCGAGCCCACGACGCCGCGCGCCGCCGCCACCTCGTGCCCGCCGGTGTTCTGGGCCTTGGGCACGGCATAGAAATGACGGAACAGCTCGTACGTCCCGTCGATGATATGGACGTTCACCGTCGCGCCGCGTCGAGAGGTCGCTACGGGGCGAGTCGGCGGATCCGGATGTTGCGATACCAGACCGGGTCGCCGTGGTCCTGAAGCCCGATGTGGCCCTCGTGGTGGATCCCGTAGTCCGGCCACTCCACGAACTTGCTGGCGGCCACGCGGGACGACCATTCGGCGGACGCGAGCTCGTACTCGAGGAGCTTGATGCCGTTGAGCCAGTGCTCGACGCGGCCCCCGCGTCGAACGATGCGCGCCTCGTTCCATTCCCCGACGGGCCGTGTCACGTCCGCGCTCGGCGCGTAGAGTCCGTAGTTGGATCCGGCGGATGTCAACGGGTCGCCTCCGTCCCGGTGACCCGCGTTGTCGAGCACCTGCATCTCCGGTCCCGACTCGTAGGTACGCCGGGTCGTCTCGACCACGCCAAAGAAGATCCCGCTGTTGCCCCCCGCTTCCAGCCGCCACTCGAGCCGGAGGTCGAAGTCCGTATACGTGTCGCGCGTGATGAGGTCGCCACCCTCGTCACCGGGCGTGAACGCGAGCTGGCCGTCGACGGCGCGCCACCCGCCCGGTACGGCGTCCCTCCGGAAGCCCCGCCATCGGTCGAGCGACTCGCCGTCGAGCAACGGCTCGAATCCGGCGTCTCGCTCCTCTCGGGAGAGGGTCATGTCAGAGGGACTCCCCTCCGCCGGATCCGAGGGCGTCACGGCGGAGCCGGTCCCGGACGCCTCGCCCGGTGACGTCTCGACGGACGCTCCGCCCGGTCCGGCGCACGCGGCGAGGACCGCGGCCACAACACCGATTCGTATATGCATCAGGAGACCGTAGGGATTCGGGTGGTTCCGTACAAGCGTCAACGACGTTACCCGAGGCCGCCCGCCAGGCTGCTCCGCCGCGGGTGTCTCCGCAGCGCGAGCATGCTCCACGTCCCGAGCGCCGGACCGATCGCGAGCGGCGCGAAGGCCCATTCCCAACCGAGCCGGGTCTGCCAGACGGGGAGGAGCCGGATCGTGACGACCGTCAGCAGGAATCCGAGCGCCGTTTGGAGGGTGAGCGCCGTCCCCACGTACGCCGGCTCGGAGAGCTCGCTCACGCAGGCGGAGAACTGCGCCGAGTCCGCCACGATCGCGAACCCCCACACCAGGATGATCGGGACGATGAAGGCGATCGAGCCGCCGAAGACCGGGCCGGCTAGCAGGCAGCAGGCGCCGCTGACGACCATGCTCGCGCTCGTCACCACCGTGCGGCCCACGCGGTCGGCGAGCACGCCGGCGAGGGCGGCCCCCAGACCCCCGACCGCGATCGTGGCGAACGACAGATACGCCGCCAGCTCCGGGGTCGTCCTCGGGCTCGCGTCGGCGGCGAAGCTGGCGGCCAAAAACGCCGGCACCCAGGTCCAGACCGCGTAGAGCTCCCACATGTGACCGAAGTAGCCGCCGTTGGCGAGCATCGTCGCCCGATCGCCGAGAATCCGACGGACCGCCCGGGGGTCGAAGGGTGCCGCCGGGGCCTGATGCGGACCGGTCCGCAGACCCGCGAGCGCGAGCACCGCGGCCACGGCCGCGAGCGCCGCGGAAAGCAGAAGGACGGTCTGCCAGGCGCCGATGCCACCCAGGGGTCGGATCAAGTGCGGCCCCGCCGTCCCGATGGTGAGCGCGCCGATCATGACGCCGATCGCGGTCCCACGGCCCTCCCGAAACCAGCCGGCCATGATCTTCATCCCCGGCGGGTAGACGCCCGCGAGCGCAACGCCCGTGAGAAAGCGAAGCGGCAGCGCGCTCGCCGAGCTGTCCGAGAGGATCGCGATCGCCGCCGTCGCGGCGGAGCCGAGCAGCGCGGAGCCCGCGATCAGACGCCGGGGATCCCAGATGTCGGACAGCGTGAGGACCGCGGAGAGCACGGCGCCGAGGACGAAGCCGAGCTGGACGGACATCGTGAGCCAGGCGGCACCGGCGTCGGTCAAGCCCCACGCGATGCGTAACTCGGGAACGACGGCGCTCGCCGAGAACCACAGTCCCATCGCGAGCAGCTCGACGAGGGCCAGCAGCCAAAGCTGTCGAAACCGGTGCGGATCTTCGTCCGTGCGGCTCACCGGGGCGACGCGCCGGGGTCGCCCACGAGACGACTCGCCATCCGGGTTACGCCTACCCTTCGCGGTCGGCGTACTGCTGTTGAAGCCCCTGGACGACCGCGGGGTCCGCGAGGGTCGTCGTGTCGCCGAGCGCCCGACCCTCGGCTACGTCGCGAAGGAGGCGGCGCATGATCTTCCCGCTTCGCGTCTTCGGGAGCTCGGCTGCGAAGATCAGATCGGCGGGCTTCGCGATCGCGCCGATCTGCTCCGCGACATGGCTGCGGATCTCTTCGCGCAGCTCATCCGAGGTGGGCGTGCCCTCGACCACGCTCACGAACGCCGCCACCGCCTGGCCCTTGATCTCGTCCGTGCGCCCCACCACCGCGGCCTCGAGCACGCCCGGGTGCT
>JAKSCH010000540.1 GCA_022360695.1 Gemmatimonadota bacterium | reverse complement strand
CGGCACGGGGACGCAGGCCGGGTCCGCCATCATCAAGGGCGTCATCGACGGGAACGCGCTGTTCAACACCGCGGGCCTCGATTCCGGACGCGTGGTCGCGACGGGCACGCTCGCGATGCGCTCCGGGCCGCGGAACTCGACGTTCGTCCAGGTGGCGGGAGGTGCGCTCGAAGCGCCGGCGCCGGGTCACGAGTTCGATCTGGGCTTCGAGCTCCAACCCCGACTATGGGGACCGCATGCGTTCGTGGGAACGCGTAGCTTCCGCGCGACGATCGAGCACCGCTACTTCGCCCTTCCGAGCGTGCTGGACCTCGTCGGCATCGGGATCGGCGCCTTCTTCGACTACGGCGGCGCCTGGTACGCGGAACAGGATGTCCGGCTCGGCGGAAACACCGGGCTTTCCCTCCTGTTCGGGTCGCCGCTCGGGTCCTCCGCGCAACTCGGTCACATCAGCGCGGGGTATCGTTTCGGAGGCGGACTCGCCGACACGGACGCGAGGAGGTGGGTCGTCACGGCCGGGAGCGGGATCGTCTTCTGACCCGACGGGCTCAGGTGGGGGCCAACGCGACGGCGATGCGGGCCGCGAGACGGGCGTTGCTCTCGAGCAGGGCCACGTTCGTCTCCACGGTGCGACCGCCGCTCGACCGAGCGAGTCGTTCCAGCAGCCAGGGCGTCACGTCCTTCCCGGTCACGCCCGCGGCGACCGATTCTTCGTCGGCCGCCTCGATCCACGCCGCGACCCGCGCCGCGCTCAACTCGGTCTCCGCGGGCGGAGGGTTGCACACGAGGACGCCGGCTTCGAGCCCCAGGGCCCGGTGCGCGCGGATCACGGTCGCCGCTTCGCGGGCGTCGGCGACGCTGATGTCGAGAGCGTGACCGCTCGAGCGCGTGTAGAACGCCGGGAACTCCGCCGTGCCGACCCCCACGACGGGAACGCCGAGGGTCTCGAGCATCTCGAGCGTGCGCCCGAGATCGAGGATCGCCTTGGCACCCGCGCATACGACCGCGACGGGTGTCGTCGAGAGCGCGGTGAGATCGGCCGAGATGTCGAGCGAGCGTTCTCCGTCTCGGTGGACGCCTCCGATCCCGCCGGTCGCGAAGACCCGGATCCCGGCGCGGTGAGCCAGCTCGGCGGTCGCGGCGACCGTGGTCGCCGCATCACGACTCGTCGCGACCGCGTGGCCGAGGTCACGAGTGCTCGCCTTGAGCACCGATTCGGATGTGCCGAGCCGGGTCATCTCGTCGGAGGACAACCCGATGGTCGGCACGCCCCCGATGACGCCGATGGTGGCGGCGAGCGCTCCTTCGTCGCGGACGATCGCTTCGAGTCGTTCGGCGACCTCGAGATTCCTCGGGCGCGGCAACCCGTGCGCGATGACCGTCGACTCGAGCGCCACGACCGGCCCGTCGCGCTCGAGCGCCTCTCGTACCTGGGGCGATATGCGGAGCGACCCCAGGGCGCTCACCTCACGGGAACGTGATGCCGCCGGTAACGACGAACTGATCGCCGCCCTCGATCTCGAGTCGAGCCTCGACGAACGGCGTGAAGCCCTGGAGCGGAAAGTCGAGACCGGCCAGGACGTTGAGACCGAATCGCGTGTCGGTATCCGTCACGCTCGACTCGGGCGGCGTGACCGAGGCGTGCGCGATGTTGACCCCACCGCCGAAATACGGCTGGAGGTTGGTCACGTCGGGGAGCGTGACGGGATAGATCAGGTTGGCGTTGAGCTCCCAGTAATCGACGCTCGCGCCCGAGCCCCGGAATCCCTCGTCCGGGAAGAAGTAGTCGAACGACCCCACCAGCCACAGCCCGGAGATCACGTTCGGCAGACCGACCCCGACCCGGGGTCCGATCCCGAAGTCCGTGTCGTCCCCGAAGCTCAGCTGCCCCCCGATGCGGAACCCCTGCGCGTGGGCGCTCGACGCGGTGAGCAGCAATGCGAGCACGACCATCGACGACCCCAGGGCTTTGCGACCCATATCCCCTCCCGTGTGGCTTCGTTTTTTGTGGATGAGCGCGGCCTCGAAGCGCCGCGCGCCGACATCCTACGTCGAGCGCCGAGCGCGCGCACACGATCGACGTCCCGTCTTTGACGCGCTCCGACGTCGGTACGGTTGTACGGCCGTTGGACTCAGAACAGGATCCCCCCGACGATGAGCCACTGGTTGCCGTCCAGCCCGCGCGCGGTCACCCCCCGTCCACCGGCGAGGGCGTACCGCAGCTCGACGAAGGGCGAGATCCCCGCGAGATCGAGCTGCGCGCCGGCGAGCAGGTTGACCCCCGTGTCGGTCCGGTCCACGTCCACGAGCCCGTCGGTCGAGTTCCGGATCGTCGTGCTCGCGAAGTTGACGCCCCCGCCGAAGTACGGCACCAGCGGGAAGACCGGGAGCCCGAGCGTGTAGTGCGCGTTGAGGTTCGCCTCCCAGTAGTCGACGTCACCTTCGAGCACCTCGCCCTCGACGGCGAACTCGTCGATGATGTCCTGGAGCTCCTCGTCCCCCGGGAAGAAGTACAGGAAGTCCGCGGAGACGCGAAGCCCCGCATCGAACGGCCCCAGGTCGAGCGAGACGCGGGGCCCGACGCCGAACCCGGTCTCGCTCGCCTGGCTCGCCTGCCCCCCCAACCGCAGCTGCCCCATGGCCGGCGTGACCGCGAGCGCCCACACCCCCGCGGCGACGAGCGACGTTCGCCCGGCGGCCCGCGCTCCGCGCCGTCTCCGCACAGGCCGTTCGTTCCGCGTTCCTCTACTCGATCTGGTCACGTCCCCTCCGGCCTCGGTTACCTCAACGACGACTCGAAACACGTTCGCGTCACCGGCTATATTAGTCCGCCGCTCGCAGGAGGCGAGAACTTTCTGGCACGCTCGCGCGTAGAGGGGGTCATGGAAAGACTACGGATTCCCAATCTCGCGACGTATCTGCCGATCGCACCATCGGACCTGCTGCTCACGGCGCCGATCGCGGCGCGCGTCCTCTTCGGCGCCACCCCGGCGGGGCGCGTCGTTCAGGCCGCCGCGTTCGGCGTGTACGCGGGCAGCGCGGCCATCGACTGGGCCGCTCGCGCCGATGCCAAGCGCGTGGACTTCGAAGCGACGTTCGGTATCGACCCGTTGTCCCCTCCGGACGCCTCGGAAGAGGATCGGCGCGAAGACATCGCTCGGTTGGTCGAGACGCTCGACGCGGGGTACCAGCCGATGCGGATCCCTCGAAAGGAGCTCGCCGAGGAGGTCGACCGGCACCTCACCGAGTTCCTCGCCGAGCTCACGGGTCAACGGCTGGAGACGAGCGCGCAGGTGCGCCAGTTCATGCTGGCGCAGATGATCTTTCCGTTCGCCCTCGGCGCCGCGGATCCGCTGACGGGCGACGTCGCGATCTTCAAGAGCGTGGGCGTGTTCGAGCCACACGTCATCGCCCACGAGTTCTGCCACCGCAAAGGGTACCTCAAGGAGGTCGAGGCGCAGGTGCTCGCCTACCTCGCGCTCGCGGGATCCGGCGACCCGGTGCTCGAGCAGTCCGCGTACTGCGAGCGTCTCGACCGTCAGCTCTGGGTCCTCGCGGACCGCGACACGGCGAAGTACAACGAGCTCCTGTCGGAGACGGGGCTTCGCGAAGAATTGCGATCCGGCTTCGAGTTCCGTCACCCCACCGAGCAGACGTACGCGCGGCTCGTCGGTCCCTTCATGAAGGGAGCCTACGACGCGCGGATGAAGCTGACCGGTCAAAACGGTCTGTCGGACTACGACGAGGGCTTCACCAACTTCCTCCTCGCGATCGAGCGCGAGACCTAGCCGGAGAGCGCTCGCTCCGGATCGCGCCCTCGACGTATCCTTCCCGAGCGGACGTCGACCGCAGACGCCGGCCCGCGCGGATACGATCGCATGAGGAGGTGACGCCGAGTGCCCAACCGGCTGCTCGTCATCGAGTGCTCGGAAGCGTTTTCGGATCTGTGGCCGGAGCTCGCCGACCGAATCGGCGCCGAGCTCGAACGCACCACCACGGTCGCCGAAGCGCCCGCGGCCCGACCGGACGCGAGCATCCTCGCGTGTGGAGGTGAGGAGGGACGCGCGATCGAGCGGATCCACGAGGTCCACCGTACCGGGCTCGATGCGCCTCTCGTGGCCGGCGCCTCCACGGATCACCGCGTCGCCGTCCAGCTGATGCGCGCGGGTGCGGCCGACTACTTCGCGCTCCCACCCGACGTGGCCCGGCTCGAGCGGGAGCTGACGGCCGCCCTGTCTCGCGCACCCGAGGGCGACGCGCCGGCGACGCGAGGGGTGTACGACTTCAGCGCGATCATCGGCGAGCACGCGTCGCTGCGCTCCGCGATCGAGCGAGCCGGCAAGGTGATCCCGGGGGGCAAGGCCACCGTCCTGCTGGTCGGCGAGACCGGGACGGGCAAGGAGCTGTTCGCGCGGGCGCTCCACGACAACGGCCCGCGGATGGGACAGCCGTTCGTCGCGGTCAACTGCTCGGCGATCCCCGGGACGTTGCTCGAGTCCGAGCTGTTCGGTCACGAGAAGGGCGCGTTCACCGACGCGCGCGCCGCCAAGCCGGGTCTGTTCGAGCTCGCGGACGGGGGGACGATCTTTCTCGATGAGGTCTCCTCGATGCCGATCGAGCTCCAGGCGAAACTCCTCCGCTTTCTCGAGACCCGCGAGCTGCGTCGGGTCGGCGGGGTCGGTGCCAAGTCCGTCGACGTCCGCATCATCGCCGCGGCGAACGACGACTTGACCGCGCAGGCTCGAGGGGGGGCGTTCCGGGAGGACCTGTACTACCGGCTCGCGGTGATTCCCATCGAGCTTCCGCCGCTCCGGGCGCGCGGTGACGACGTCGTGCGGCTCGCGCGGCACTTCGTCGCCGAGCTCGCGGCGTCGTACGGAACCGAGCCGCCATCGCTGTCGCGCGCGGCGATCGAGGCGATCCGACGGCACGCGTGGCCGGGCAACGTCCGCGAGCTCCGAAACGCCATCGAGCGTGGGCTGCTCCTGGCCGGAGAAGACGCGATTCGACCCGAGCACCTGTCGCTCGACGCCACGCGCCGCACCGCGATGGGGAGCGACGGCCCTCTCCCGTTCCCCGCCACGCTCGAGACGCTCGAGCGCGCGGCGGCTCGGGCCACGCTCGATCTGTACGACGGCAACAAGAGTCGAGCGGCTCGAGAGCTCGGGATCACGCGATCGAGGCTGTACCGCATCCTGGAACGGTCGGAAGAACCATAAGAGGCTCGTGAAGAACCCCGGGTGTCCCGCAACGAGACAGCTGTCGCGTGCGCGTACGGGGCTTGAGGACCCAACATGTTGTCATGCAACGAGTTCGGGCGGGCACGCGGGTTGCGTTAGAGCCCGCGATCCTCGCCCCGCCCTCGGGCGGAGCGCCTGAACCGCATCGCTACCCGATGAGGAATCCATGATGTTCGAAGATAGAGCTCGATCCACCCGTGGCCGGCGTCGACTCGGCGGGCTCGCGACCGGCTTGGCGGCGGTCGTGGCCGCCCTGGGGTGCCGGTCCGATGGCCTCGTAACCCCGGGACCTCCCCCTCCACCGGAGCCGGGTCCGGTCGAGACCGCGGCGCTGTCGATCCTGCGACAAGCCACGACCGCCCCACCGCTCTCGGTGACCGACACCAGCTTCGTCGTGACGCGTGGCGAGGACTTCGAGCTCGAGCTCCGCTACGAGCCGAGACCGGGCGAGTCGGAGGGAGAGGAGTTCCTGGAGTTCGAGCTGGACGACGAGTCGCTGCTGCGTTATCCGCCGGGGCACCCGAGAGCGGGTCAGCTCTTCGCGAACGGCGACACGATCACGATCCGGATCCAGGTCGACCCGGCGCGAATGATCGCGACGCTCGAGCCATCGGGGCTCGAGTTCGACCCGGACGAGCCGGCGGAGCTGGAGATCCGCTATGGCAACGCGGACGGCGACTACGACGACGACGGCGAGGAAGATCCTCCGGAGGCCGAGGCGGAGATCGACCTCTGGCGGCAAGAGAACATCGGCGACCCGTGGTTCCGGGTCGGCGAGATCAAGGACGAGGACCTCGACCGGGTACGCGCCCGACTCACGTCGTTTTCGAGGTATGCCTTGGCCATATGAGCACCTGCGCTTCTCCCCCGACCCGCGGCCCGTCGACCGGTACATGAACGAGCGGCGCGATCTCGAGGCTGCTCTGACGAGCGCCGCGGCGCTCGCATCCGCGGGCGACTGGCCCGGGGTGTACGCCGAGCTCGCCCCCGTGGATGCGGACGAGGTCGCATCGTCCGCGATCGTCGCCTATCGGTTTGGAGAGGCGCTGTACTACACCGGGCGCATGCGGGAGCTCGCGGCCTACGCGTCTCGGTACGTGGCGAGCAGCCGCGAGACGGCCGACACGGACGGTCTGCTTCGCGCGCTCAACCTCGCGGGGATCGCGGCGTTCGAGCTGGGGGAGATCACGTCGGCCGAGTCGTCGTGGGACGAGCAAATGGGACTCGCCGACGGGGCGGGAGACCACGACATGCTCGCGCGAGCCGCGAACAACCTCGGGGCGATCGCGAACCTCCGAGGCGCCTCGAACGAAGCGATCACGCTCTACCGGCTCGCCGTGCCCGCGTATCAGCGACTCGGACAGGACCGCGGGCTCGCGCAGACGTACCACAACATCGGTGTGTCCTACCGAGACCTCGGACGGGTGGACGACGCGCTGTCGGCGTTCGCGCGCGCCCGCGCCGTCGCGGAGCGGATCCCCTACCCACCCATCATCGTCATGACGCTGGTGAGTCGAGCCGAGCTCGAGATCCGCCGGGGGGAGCACGCGGTCGCGTCGGAGCTCGCCCGACGGGCCCTTCGGTTGGCGCGCGAGCTCGACGATCCGGTCAACGAAGCCGGCGCGCTCCGCGTCTGGGGTCTGTCTCAAGCTCGGGGTGGCGACCGCGCCGGAGGGCGCGAGGAGCTCGACGCGGCCCTGGCGCTCGCCCGATCATCCGGCAACACGTTGCTCGAGGCGGAGGCGCTTCGAGACATCGCGCTCGCCGCGAGCCGACACGAAGACGAGGAGACCGAGTCGTTGCGCGCCGCGATCGAGGCGTTCGAGCGGTTGGGCGCCAGCGCCGAGACGAAACGACTCCGTCGGCGGCTCGGCGCCAGATAGGATCCGGCTCGCTACGGGTCCGTCGAATCGAGGGACCAGCTCCCGAGACCGGCCCCCCACCCCCCCGCATCGACCTCGACGCCCCGCAGGTCGGACGCGACGGCCAGCGGCAAGTCGAAGTACCAGAGGAAGGCGTACGGATAGGCGGCCGCCACGCGCTCGCCGACCGACCGCCAGTGCGGCTCGGCGGCCCGTCCGTCCGTCTCGCCGAGCGCCGCCTCGATCGCGGCGCGCACGTCGGGATCGTCGAGCTCGACGACGTTGAGCGGCGCCGCGGGGTCGCCCCAGAACCCCGAGATATCCGGATCCAGACCGACCTGCCACCCCATCAGGGCCGCTTCGTACCGACCCGCGAGGAGCTGCCCGAACAGGGCGTTGAACTCCGTGGGTCGGATGGTGAGTCGGACCCCGAGATCCGCGAGCTGACTCTGGATGATCTCGGCGGCGTCCTCGCGTCGATCGTTGCCGCTCGGCACGGCGAGCTCGATCGCGAGCTCGCGATCGTCCCGCTCGCGCACGCCGTCCCCGTCCGCATCGACCCACCCCGACGCGTCGAGCAACGCGCGCGCCGTCGGCGGGTCGAACAGCGGCTCGTGCGGCGGCGGCGCTCGGAGGCGATCGAACAGGGATCCGTACGGACCCCACGCGGGCTCGGCGAAGCCCGTCAGATCGAGCGCCTCGATCAGCGCGTCGCGATCGATGCCCAACGACAACGCCTGGCGGACCTCGACGGACGCGAGCGCCGGGTGGGCGGCCCCGTTCCACGCGATGTAGTCGTACCCTCGTTGCGGCACGGCGAGGAGCCGCGCGCCGTCCGCCCCGGCGCGCCGCGCCAGCCGGAACGAGTTGAACCGCGCCGCGTGCAGGCTCCCCGCCGCGAGCTCGGCGGCGCGGGTCGCCTCATCGGGGATCACGCGGATCACGACGCGCTCGAGTCGCGCGGGCGCGGACGCGTTTTCGTTCCGCGTGAGGACGATCCGGTCTTCCGGACGCCATTCGCCGATCCGGAACGGCCCGCTGACCGGGATATCGCTCGGCGCCGCGCCGTCGGGGACGGGGAGCCCCCCCATGAAGCCGGACCGGTCGACGGCGGCGAGGACGTGCGAAGGCAGCAGCCCGACGCCCGTGTCGAAGAGCATCCCGGGGTACGCGCTCGCGAAGTGGAACACGGCGGTCGAATCGTCCGGCGCGGTGATCGAGTCGATCCGCGCCGCGACCGAAGCGAGCGGGAGCGCGAGCGTCGTGTCGGCGAGAAGATCGAACGTGAACTGCACGTCCGCCGCCCGGATCGGCGCCCCATCCGACCACCGGCGAGACGTATCCAGGTGATAGGTCAGACGCGCCCCGTCGAGCTCCCAGCTCCGCGCGAGCGCCGAAGGGTGACCCATCGGGTACGTGAGCGCCCCCGCCTCCCAGACGCCGAAGTTCAGACCTGGAAAGACGGCTCCCCCGAGCTCGAAATCGAGCGCGGCGGCGGACAACGGCGGATACACCGTCGTGGCGGCCGCCTCCACCCCGATGGCGATGGTCCGGCCGACCGCCTCGTCGGGACCGGCGCGATCGCTCCCCGATCCGCAGCCGATCGCCCCCACGCAGGCCAGGACCACCGCGAGACGGCAGATCGTCACGCCGCGACCCGAGCTGGTTCCACGTCTCGCCATCGCCGATCACCCCTCCGTTCGCACGCGTTCGTCCGCCCGCCGAAGCAGCATACCCGGCGACGGTCGCTACGTCCCGCTTCGGGCGGAACCTCGTGCGTTTCTTGCCCAAACGCCGTCGATCGAGGTCACGCGGGCCCTTGAAGCCGGGAACTCCGTGCAGGACACCATACTAGCCAGCAATCGGCCAGAGGCGCCGAGCCTCGGTCGGGACCGCGCCGGGGCACGGACAGCGGCGTACTGCGCCCTCGCTGCGGGGCTCTTCCTCCTCTACCTCGCGATCCGGCACGCGTCGTGGTCGGTCACGCCCGTCGTCCACGGGATGCTCGAGCTCTCCGCTTCGATCGTGGCGCTGACGGTCGGCGTGCTGGCGCTGGTGCGCTACTACTCGCGGAAGAACGACACCCTGCTCCTGGTCGGCGCCGGGATGATCGGGACCGCGGTCCTCGACGCGTATCACCTGCTGGTCACCTCTCGACTCCCCGGGCCGCTGTCGCCGAGCGATCCGGTCGCCGCCGAGCTATGGAGCTGGTTCGGCGGCCGAGTGTTTCTGTCGCTTCTCATGTTGTGGAGCTGGGTGGCGTGGCGTCGCGAGCGCGACCTCGGCGCCCGACCGCTCTCCGAGCCGCGCGTGTTCCTCGAGGTGGGCGCCTTCACGCTGCTCGCGATCGCGCTGTTCGGGATGGTGGAGCTTCCATCGTACATGCGACTCGACCTCCCGGTCCCCCGCCCCATCGAGCTCACCCCGGGCGTGGTCTTCGCGATCGCCACGGGCGGATACCTGCTCAAAGGGAACTGGAAGCGGCTGCCATTCGAGGTGTGGCTGGTCCCCGCCCTCATCGTCTCGACCGCGATCCAATTTCTCTTCATCCCCTTCAGCGTCGTCCCTACGGATGCGTTCGGCACCGTTTCGTACGCGCTGAAGCTCGTGAGCTACGCGCTGATCTTCGTGGGTCTCGTGGCCAGCATGTACGGCCTGTACCGGCAGGTCGAGCGATCCGCTCACCTGATTCGACACAAGAACGAGGCGCTCGAAGCGGAAGTCGGCGTGCGCCGCGAGGCCGAGAAGCAGGTCCGGATCAGCGAGGTGAAGTACCGGACGATCCTCGAGACGATTCAGGAGGGGTACTTCGAGGTCGATCTCGCGGGGAACTTCGTGTTCTGGAACGACTCGCTCGCGGAGATGCTCGGTTACCCACCGGAGCGACTCTCCGGGTTGAACTACCGTTCGTACACGCGTGAAGGTCAGTCCGGCATCGTGTTCGAGACGTTCGGCGAGGTGTACCGGACCGGCAAGTCGTGTCAGGTCTTCGGCTGGGAGATCGTGCGCGCCGACGGGACCCGACGGTTCGCCGAAGCGTCCGCCGGACCCGTTCACGACCACGACGGCGAGATCGTGGGGTTCCGCGGCATCGTCCGAGATGTCTCCGCGCGGCGCGCGACCGAGGAGCGTCTGGAGACGAAGTCGCGGGAGCTGGCCCGCTCGAACGAGGAGCTGCGGCAATTCGCGTACGTTGCGTCGCACGATCTCCAAGAGCCGCTCCGCATGGTGGCGGGGTACACACAGCTGCTCGCACGTCGGTACGAGGGGCAGCTCGACGAAGAGGCGGACCTCTTCATCCGGTACGCGGTCGAAGGCGTCGACCGCATGCAGCAGCTCATCCGAGATCTCCTCGACTACTCGCGCGTGCAGACGCACGGGAAGCGGTTCGAGCGCGTGGATCTCGGCGCCTCGGTGCAGTGGGCGCTCTCGAATCTCGAGGGCGCGATCGCAGATGCCGACGCAGCGGTCACGATCGATGAGCTCCCCACCATCATCGGTGACGCGACCCAGATGGGACAGCTCTTCCAGAACCTGCTCGCGAACGCGATCAAGTTCCGAGGCGATCGACCGCTCGAGATCCACGTCGGCGTCCAGCAGCGGCCCGGCGAATGGCAAATCTCGGTGCGCGACAACGGGATCGGGATCGACCCGGAATACCGCACCCGCGTCTTCGAGATCTTCCAGCGACTGCACGCGCCCGACGAGCACGAAGGCACCGGGATCGGTCTCGCGATCTGTAAGCGCATCGTCGAGCGGCATGGTGGCGAGATCTGGGTCGAGGCCGGTCCGGTGCAAGGGGCGACGTTCGCGTTCACCCTCCCGCACGACGGTTCCGAGCCGGAAGGCGCGAACGACGCCGCGAAGGAAGCCCGCGATGACGCGATCGGACCGCCGGAACGAGCGCGAGAGGCATCGTTCGACGTCTCGGAAGCGACGGAGACCGAGCGCGCGGCCGGAACGACGTAACCTCGGCGGGGGCCGGTCCTACGACGCCCGGGCTCCCATCGGTTCGCCGGGAGCTCTCGGGCGCTGGCCAAACCGGGTCGAGCCCCCGAGCTTCCCCAAGTCCAAGTCGGTACGCGCGCTGCGCTACCGCGTCCGCCGCTTCGGAGTCGCATGAACCTACAAGATCCCGCGCTGACGTTCGCACTCGCGCTCGCCGCCGGCGTGCTGGCGCAGTCCGTCGCGCGTCACCTCCGCGTCCCGGGGATCATCCTGCTGCTGCTCACCGGAGTGCTCCTGGGGCCGGAGTTCGCGAACATCGTTCGACCGGAGAGCCTCGGAACCGGCCTGCAACCCATCGTGGGGCTCTCGGTGGCGGTGATCCTCTTCGAGGGCGGTCTTCAGCTGAACGTCGACCGCCTTCGACGCGAAGCCATGGTCATCCGGCGGCTCATCACGCTCGGCGGTCTCGTGACCGTCGTGGGCGCG
>JAKSCH010000004.1 GCA_022360695.1 Gemmatimonadota bacterium | reverse complement strand
CGCTGGCCGCGCTCGGGATCCTCTCCCTTCTCCTCATCCACCCGGAGCGCGAGCGGGACGACCAGCCGTGGATCGATCGCTACGCGCGGATCTTCTGGGTCGCGATCCTGCCCGCGGTCGCGATGCTGCTGCTCGCCATCTGGCAGCGAATCGATCAGTACGGGATCACCGAGCGTCGGTACTTCCTCACGGTGCTCGCCGTCTGGCTCGCCGCCACCGCGGTCTTCCATGCGGTCACGAGGTCGCGCGAGATCAAAGGCATTCCGCTGAGCCTCGGACTCGTGTGCGCGGTCACGTTCTTCGGCCCCTGGTCGGCGTACTCGGTGGCCGAGGCGAGCCAGGTCGGGCGCCTCGAGCGGCTCCTCGAATCCAACGGCGCGCTCGCCGATGGACGCGTGCGCGGCGGTCCCACCGAGATGTCGGCGGAAGACTGGCAACAGACGAGCGACGTGCTGCGCTATTTGTTCGAGCACCACGGCGCCGCGGCGATCGACCCGTGGTTCGACGGACGGCTCGCGACGATCGACACGATCGCGGACGGGACGGGTCCGTCGCCCGGGTACGACGCGAGCCGGCGCGCGACGCTCCTCATGTCGCACCTGGCGATCGAGTCCGTCGGAGCCCCCTTCGAGTCGAGCGGGGTCACGTACTACGACGCGGAGGACTCGACCGACGCGCTGCCGGTGGCGGGGTACGACTACGTCATCCCGAACGCCGCGCGTGGCTCGATGAGCCACGTCGTGGTGCCGGACAGCCTGACGGTCCACATCGCCTACGGCGATCTCGCGATCGAGGTTCGGTTGAACGACGGCTCCGTGGCGCATCTGCCCCTGGGACCGCTGCTCGATCGCGGGAGGCGCGGCGCGACGCGGGTGGACGGTGCGAATCTCGCCTTCCCGCGCGACTCGCTCACGCTCGAGGGCGACGCGGACGGCGTCGAGATGCGTCTCTACCTCGACCACCTGAACGTGTATCGGGACGCGGACTCGACCGCGATCCAGAGCGCCGACGGTACCCTGCTCCTCCGGATGCCGCGGGAACAACCTTTTTAGGCGCGCTCCTGTCGTAGGTACGGAGGCCGAAACCTTTGCCGCCCCTCGAGCGTACGAGCGAGGAGCGCCAACAACCCACTTCTCTGTGGAGCCGGACGTTGAGGAAGCTGATCCGTCACGCCGCCACCGCGTTCATCGCCTGGGTCGTCGTCACCTTCACCTGGGCCGGAATCTCCCACATGACCGGCATCATCGGTCCCGCGCAGGCGAGCTCCGCCTCGCTCGAGTTCGTGGCCGACGCGATCGACTGGCTCGAGCCGCCCGCCGCCATCGCGGCGCCGCAGCGTTTCGCGGCCCATCGTATCCGCGAGGCGGCGCACAACGCCGAGCACCTGCACCGCGGTCCCGAGCGCGCGATGGCCCGGCTCCTCGACAAGATGGGACACGACGCCGCGCACGGGCGGCGCGGCGAACGACGCCGACACGCCCACCGTCACCGTCACGAGCACCGGTCTGGAAGCGAGACCAACGTCGTCATCGAGATCGACGGCCTCGACCAATCCGCGGACGAGTGGCGCCGACGCGCCCAGATCGAGCTCGAGCGACATCGCGGTCGGTTGGAGCGCGATCGGGAGCGCCGCGAGCGGCACGTGGAGCGACGACGCGAGCAAGCCGAGCGTCACCTCGAGCGCGCCCATCGGCTGCGCGAGCGCGCGGAGGAGCGAGCCCGGCGCGTCGGACGCGTCCGGGTGGAGGGCGCCGAGCGAGCGGCCGAGCGGCTCCAGGAAGCCATGTCGCGGCTCGAGGCCGATATCGGGCAGATCGAGGTTCGGATCTCCGATGACGACAAGACGCGGTGGAAGAAGAAGGTGCTCGAGAAGATCCGGGACATCCTGGAGGACATCAGCGGCGACGTTCGTGTAGTCGAGCTGGATGGCAACACCACGAGCATCGATCTCGACCTGGATGGACTCACCGTGGATCTCGAGGAGCTGTCGCGCGGTCTGGAAGGCCTACGGTTCGAGGACTTCGACGGCGACTTCGACGTCCTGTTCCACAAGGACCGCTAGCCGCCGGAGCCTCCGGGCTCCAGCACGAAGCAACGGGGGCACCATCGCGACGCGGGTGGCGCCCCTTCTTCGTTTCCAGCTCTTCTAGACTGGCAGCGGCTCTTGTTGCGTGGTGCAGTGGATCCCGCCGCCGCCGGACGCGATCACATCGATGTTCAGGGTCTCGATCACGCGATCCGGGAACAGATCGGCGAGCGTGTCGCGACAAGCCCGGTCGCGCGGGGCATCGCCGAACTCCGGAGCGAGCACCGCACCGTTCACCACGTAGAAGTTGATGTACCCCGCCGCGAACTCGTCGCTCGCGAAGTCGCGTCGGATCCGATGCGGCGTCTCGAGGGGGACAACATCGACCCGAACGTGGGCCGCACCGGCCTCGGCCGCGACGCGTCCGGCGACCTCCGCATCCCGGCGGTGCTCCTGCTTCCCGCCCCAACCGTTGAAGTTGAGATCGACGGCTCCGAGCGCGCCCGCCGCGTCGAGGACGAACGTCGGACCGGTGTCGCGGACCCAGAAGTCATCGAGCGGGCATTCCACGAGTCGGACCGCGTCGCCGCACATGCGAGCCGCGCGCGCCCGGTCCTCGGGCCGGACGAGCATCGAGACCGGCTCGTACCGGACGACGGTCCGGGCGATCGACGCGAGGTTCTCCAGGACCGGGCCTTCGAGATCGGGGCCCCAGATTTCCGGCCGAGCCACGAACGCCATCCACGTCCGTCGATGCGGGCCTGATTCATCCGGCATGCGCCAGCGCGCGGCGCGCGCGGACGAGCCGGTCGCGAGCCACGCCGCCGCGGTCGCCGAGAGGAAGTCCCGTCGCTTCATCGCCGGCGTCGCGGCGACCGGACTACGCTAGTGTGGTGCATCAAAAGTCCCTTGCCATTCGAGCGGCGATGCATCCCGCTCGCCGGCGTTGCTCGATCTCGACGTAGCTATGGCTACGCCTTCGTTCTCGCGTCTTGGCGAGCGGGCGCCTCACCACTCTCGGTGGT
>JAKSCH010000302.1 GCA_022360695.1 Gemmatimonadota bacterium | reverse complement strand
TCACGTGGGCGGTCGACGAGAAGAAGTGGCCTCGCAAGAAGGCGGCGATCGGACTCGGCGCGATCGCGTTTCTGATCGGCATCCCGAGCGCGCTCTCGAACGGGGCCGTCGAGTGGCTCACCAACCTGCCGGTGGGTGGGTTCCTGAACCTGATGTTCACGTTGATCGGGCAGCTGGCGCTCATCATCGGGGCGTTCTTGATCAGCGTCTTCGTCGGGTGGGTGTGGGGGCTCAAGAACGCCGAGGGCGAGGTGAGGGTCTCGGGCGGGGCGTTCCCGCTCCAGAAGACCTGGGCCTTCCTCATCCGATTCGTGTGTCCCGCGGCCTTGTTGATCGTCCTCGTGCAGACCGCCGTGTCACTCTTCTGATCTCGAGGGCGCCCCTCGGGCTCGACCGACCCGGGGGGTGCCCGGCCGCTCAAGAACCCGCGAGCCGCCGCCGATACTGGGGCAGTGCGAGGGGGATGTCGCATCTCGGGCCGGCAACGCCCGTAACCCGAGACCCTCCACCGCGTAACGGGGTAGGAGTCCGGGCGGACCGTCAGAAGGCATCCGGTTCGCACGTTTGAGTTCTACCGCCGCGACCGGTAAGAATCGTGTAGACGATGGGCGGGATGGTGAACGTGATGAGGCACGCGTGATGAAGAAGATCAAAGTCTTGGTCGCTCTCGCGGCGAGTATCGCGATGATCGCGATTGGTCAGCGCAGCCAGAGCGTCCAAAAAGAGGCCAAGACGCAGAAAGCCGAAGTGCAGGGTGTGGACGCCGAGACCGAGGCCTGGTTCATCTAAGGCGCCACCCGCATACTCGCCCCCCGACCGACCGGCCCGAGGGGAAATGACGCGGAAGCCGCACGACCGACGCACCCGATGGCTTTCACGCCGCGGTCTGCCAGCCGCGGTCGTCGCCCTGTGCTCGGTCCAACTCGCGGCTTGCTCCGGCGAGACGTCGGGACTACCGCCCGCGGCGTCGTGCACCGTGCCGATCGAGCGATTCACCGATGGCGGCACGGATCGCTCGTCGATCCCCGCGCTCAAGAACCCCAGGGTCGCCACGCGCGGGACACCGGACGTCGCCTACGTCGACTTCGACGAGCTGGTCATAGGCCTCGAATTCAACGGGTTCCACCTGGCGATCCCGCTCAAGCTGCTCTGGTGGCACGAGGTCGCGGAGTTCGAAGTCCCGGGAGAACGGCTGACGGTGACCTACTCGCCGCTGACCGGCTCGGCTCTCGTCTTCAACCCGGCACCGACGGGTGTCGGGGATCTGTCCGTCTCGAAGTACGTCCTGGACACCAACCTCGTGATGGAGGACGCGTCGGGGACGCTCTGGCCACAGATGGGCGCAAGCTCGAGCTGTGGACCTCTCGACGGGCGGACGCTCGCGCGAATCCCACACCAGATCATGACCTGGGGCGCTTGGTTCTCGATCCACCTCAACACCTTCGCCGTCTCGTCCGGGACGGGGCACGACTTCCTCTATACGCTCTACCCGTACGGTGACTACCGGGACCCCGACAACCCGGAGCTCCGCTACCCGATCTCGGGTCCGTTGGACCCGCGTCGCCCACCGAAGGAACGCGTGCTCGGCGTGCCGGCCGGCACCGGCGGGGTCGCCTTCTCGCTTCCCCTGCTCGCTCAGCTCGCCCGCGACGACCAGCAGGGCCAGCAAGCCGTGTGGGTCTGGGCCGCGAGCGCCGAGGCCGGCGGCGAGCCGGTCGTCGCGTTCTGGAACTCGATCGTCGGCGGGGCGATGGCCTACCGCGCGATCGCGAACGGACAGCCGCTCACGTTCGAAGTCGTGGACGGCCAGCGACGCGATGTCGAGACGGGAAGCACGTGGAACTTCGACGGGGTCGCCGTCGACGGTCCGTTGCAAGGGGCGGCGTTGTCGCCGATCGGTGACGCCTATACGGCGTTCTGGTTCGCTTGGGCCGAGTTTCAGCCGGACACGGACGTCTGGCTCCCGCCCGCTCCCGCCTCCATCGTGCCGGACCCGGACGTCCTCGAGCTGCCGTCGGGGCCGATCGACTGGAGCCTGGCTACGCGCTGAACCCTCGGCTCTCCGGAACCGCCCGGCGAGCGAAACCGTTCCGTCTGACATGAAACGTCCATACGCCGGTGGCGCGCCCGTCCTCGCGCTCGCCTTGCCCCTCGTCGTCGGCGCCTGCCGCGATGACCGAGGCCCCGTCTCGGCACCGAACCCGGCCGCGATACCACCCTCGGTCGTGGACGACCTGACGACCTACCCCGCGGCTTCCGAGACGCTCTTCGTACGGATGCTCCCCGAGCCGTCGCCCGACGACCTGACGCTCGTCTTCTATCGCGGGCGCGGCGTCGACCGCGACGCGAGCGGACAGGCGTTCGTACCGGATCCGCAAGACAGCCGTGTGCTCGTGGTGGGTGCGGATCTGCGCGTCGAAGACGTCATCGGTGGCCCGACCGAGGCGGGCGGAGGGTTGGGACAACCACTCGCCGCGGCCCCCGCGGGCGGTGGAGGTCTGTTCGTCGCGGATGCGGAGCACGACGCGGGGCTCCTCTACTACGATGCGGACGGGGCCTACGCGGGCGCGGCGGTGCCACCGGTCTCGAACCCCGACTTCCAAACGGCCGCGGACGGAGCCGTATGGGCCGCGCGCTCGCCGTATCTCCTGCGATTCGAGGAGACGCCGCTCGACGCGCCGCTCCTGTATCGCTTCGATCCGCTCGAGGGCACCGGCGTCGGGATCGCGAACATCGAGCCGGTGGCGGCGCCCGCGTGGAACCGCGTGTCGAACGCGGGACCGATCGCCGTCGGCCCCGACGGGACCGCCTTCTTCGCGTTCTTTCTCCGCAACGAGCTGCGCGCCTACCGCGGAGACGGAGACCTGGTGTGGAGATCCGCTCGTGCGGTCGGCTTCGAGACGCACGAGCCCGCGTTCTCGGGGTCCGGTGCCGAGCTCCGGTACAGCGTGCGACCCGTGACCCAGGCGCTTTCGATGGGGCCCGATGGTCTGCTGTACTCGCTGACCGCTTCGGACAGCATGCCCACGCCGGGCGCCGTGGCGAGCGGGCGGGGCCACCGGCGGATCGAGATCTGGGACCCGGCGACCGGCGAGCTGCTACGCGCCGCCACGGTCCCCGCCGCGAGCAACACCTTCGCGGTCGATCCGGACGGGAGGGTCTACGCGATCGATCCGATGCGGATCGATCGTACGGCGCCACCGCCCGAGCGCGCTCCGCTCCCCGACGTGCCGCTCATCTCGTTCGACGGAGACACGACCCGGTTCATCGACCACCGCGGGAAAGCGCTACTGGTCAACTTCTGGGCGAGCTGGTGTCTCCCCTGCCGGGAAGAGATCCCACAGCTCAAGCGGTACTATGCGACGCTCGACCCGACCCGCGTCGAGTTCCTGGCGATCTCCGTCGACGAAGATCGCCAAGCGGGGCTGGACTTCATCGAGCCGTACGAGCTGCCGTTCCCGGTCTTCCACAACGGCCCCGAGATGCAGAGCGAGTTTCACTACATCGGCCTGCCCTTCACGTTGATCGTGGACACGCGCGGTCGCATCGTAGAAGAGATTCGAGGGTTCGGGTCCGTGGAGACGTGGAACTACCTGACGGAGAAGCTCGAGACCGAGATCCCGCCGCCGTCGGCGACCCCTGCCGAAGCGGGCGCCGGTCACGAAGGTCACGGGATGGCGACGGACACCGAGGTCCGCGCGGGCCCTCGGGAACCACGAAGAGCCTTGATCGGTTTTCGACGCAGCCGCTGGGAACCCGACGCCGACCCGGGTTGTTCAGCTTCGTCGAGGCGCGCCCCACCCGGGTCGCCCCACCCGGTCGGTGAACAGCTACAGGAGGCAGGATGAAATCCAGGATCTTCAGCCTGGCGCTTTTGGTGACCGCGACCGGTGCGTTCTCGGCGCGCTCCGCCGAGGCGCAGGAGACGGTCTCGATGTCCGCGGAGGTCATCGACATCGCCTGCTACGTCGGAATGGGCATGACGGGTGAGGGTCACCGCGAGTGCGCCCAGGCGTGCGCGGACCAGGGTCTGCCGCTCGGCTTCCTCGGTGAGGACGGTCACGTGTACCTCGGTCTCGGCGAGGGCATGCCGGCCGCGAACATCAAGGACCAGCTCAAGGCACACGCTCACCACCAGGTCACGGTCGAGGGCGCGGTGGCGGAGCGATCCGGCGCCCGAAGCATCGTCGTTTCGAAGGTGTCGATGTAGGTCGGGTCGAACCGTCTTCGACGGTTCGAGACCAGCGATGGGAGTGGTTGGAGGGGCGCTACGGCGCCCCTTCATCGCTCTCGGCACCTTCCGTGCGTGCAACCCGCACGCGAAGGCCGGAGTCGTAGAGGTAGCCTGAGAAACGGCGCACATGAAGCGAGAAGGACGGGATCGGATGTCCAGGTGTGACGAGACGCGGGAGCTGCTGTGGCCGCTCGGCGGACCCGAGGAGGTCGGCGAGCGCGAGGCCGAGGCGCGCGCGCACCTGGAGGGCTGTGAAGCGTGTCGGGCGTTCTTCCGCCGCGACGAGGCGCTCGGCTCGGCGTTGCAGCTCGATGTATCGGCGCCGGTTTCCGACGAGCTGAAGGAGCGCGTCGCCCGGATGCTCGATCAGGAGGCGACCGTGATCCCGCTCTCGACCGCGCGACGGGGATCTCGGCGGCTCGGCCCCTGGCTCGCCGCCGCGGCGGCTCTGGTCATCGTTGTCGTGGGGATCCTTCGGTCCGGTACCGACATGGACGCCGTGTACGCCGACGCATATCGGGAGCGCCATGTTCACATGGCGGTGCTCGACGGGCCGACCGGCGACCAGGCGTACGAGTTCTTCATGCAGGAGCTCGGCACCGAGATGATGCCCGCGGTCATGGGCGACGCGCCGGTCCGCCGGGCGCGGATCTGCAAGATCGGCGACCATTCGTCCGCCGTCGTCGACTACGAGATGGACGGTCACACCGTGGCCCACTACCGTCTCCCCGCCGGCGCGGCTTCGGCTCCGAGCCGCGTCCACGTCGAGACCGACGATGGCGTCTGCGTCGTGCGGTGGTCGGACGACCGATACGACCACGCGCTCGTCGCCGACATGCCGGAGCAAGAGCTCCTGGCCGTCGCGGAGCAACAGTTCGCGGCGCTGCGCTGAGGCGCGGCTCGTCGCTACACGCTTGAGCGGCGGAGCCCTCGGGTGTCTACTGGAGGCGCTGAGCCCGCTCGGTTTGCCGCAGGGCCCGGCGCGCTCTAACCTCCCGGCCCACCCGACTGGGCCCGGCGCACCAGAACTTCTCGGTGGGATCCGGCGTAGAGAAGCCGGCGAACTAGACTAGTGGAATCCCGCCGACCGCGGGTGCCAGCGCGGCCGGTCACGCTTTGGGTTGTCGCACGTGAAGCTCTCCGAGATCTCGGTCCGTCGTCCCGTCCTCGCGAGCATGATGAGCGCCACGCTCATCCTGTTCGGGGCGATCGCGTTCATGCGTCTGTCGGTACGGGAGTTCCCCGACATCGATCCGCCCATCATCTCGGTGTCCGTGACGCTTCCGGGCGCGAACCCGCGCGTCGTCGAGTCGAGCATCACCGACATCCTCGAGGAAGAGCTCGCGACGATCGAGGGCATCCGCACGTTGACGAGCTCGAGTCAGGAGCAAGTCGCGAACATCGTTCTCGAGTTCCAGCTCACGCGCGATCTCGAGGCCGCGGCGAACGACGTGCGCGACAAGGTGGCCCGGGTCCGCGGTCGGCTCCCGGATCAGATCCTCGAGCCCGTCGTGGCGAAGCAGGACAGCGACGCCCAGCCGTTCATCTGGATGGCCATGACCGGCGACAACTACACGCTCGGTCAGCTGTCCGACTTCGCGGATCGTCTCGTGAAGACCCGGCTCCAGAGTTTGCCCGGCGTCGGCAGCGCCATGGTGTTCGGCGAACGGCGATACGCCATGCGGGTCTGGCTTCGGTCGGCCGACATGGCGGCCCGCGGTCTCACCGTCCAGGACATCGAGGCCGCGATCCGCACGCGAAACGTCGAGGTGCCGGCCGGCCGCATCGAGTCCGAGCGTCGCGAGTTCACCGTGCGCTCGCTCGGCGAGCTTCGGACACCGGAGGAGTTCGAGGACTTGGTCGTCTCGTCGCGCGACGGCCAGCTCGTTCGGCTCGGCGACGTCGCGCGCGTCGAGCTGGGTTCGCAGAACTACCGCACGGTCACCCGACACAACGGCAAAACCTCGATCGGGATCGGCATCGTCCGACAATCGAAGGCCAACCTGGTCCAGGTGTCCGATGCGGTAGAGGCGGAGCTCGACCCGATTCGCGCCTCGCTCCCGCCCGGCGTGGAGCTGGTCAAGGCGTTCGACGGGGCGGACTTCGTCCGCGCCTCGATCCGCGAAGCGATGGAGACGCTCGGTCTCGCGGCCGTGCTCGTCGTGCTCATCATCTTCTTCTTCCTCCGGAACCTGCGCGGGACCGTGATCCCGGGGATGGCGATCCCGACCTCGATCATCGCGGGCTTCGGGCTCATGTACGCGTTCGGGTTCACGATCAACAACCTCACGTTGTTGGCGATGATCCTCGCCATCGGAATCGTCGTGGACGACGCGATCATCGTCCTCGAGAACGCATTCCGGCACCAGGAGGAGATGGGGAAGGATCCGACCACGGCCGCGATCGATGGGACGCGCGAGATCGCCTTCGCGGTGATCGCGACCACGGTGTCGCTGGTGGCCGTGTTCTCGCCGCTCGCATTCCTCCAAGGCACGACGGGTCGGCTCTTCAACGAGTTCGGGATCACCATGGCCGGCGCGGTCATCGTGTCGTCGTTCGTCGCGCTCAGCCTGACGCCGATGCTCTGCTCGAAGATCCTCCGTCTACAGCCGAAGCACGGGCGTCTCTACAACGCGCTCGAGCGTGGATTCCAAGGTCTCGCGAGCGGCTACGCTCGGGCGCTTCGGTTCGCGATCCGCAGACGGGGGGTGGTCGTGGTGGGGGCCCTCGTCGCGGTCGCGCTGGCGGTGGTCACCTTCATGCAGCTCGAACGCGAGTTCGTGCCCTCCGAGGATCGCGATTTCTTCATGGTGTTCACGGTCGGGCCGGAAGGCTCGACGCTCGAGTACACCGACCAGTACCAACGGGAGATGGAGGCCATCCTCGCGCGAACACCCGAGGTTCAAGACTACTTCTCGGTCGTGGGGTTCGGTGAGTCCGGGCCGGGCAGCGTGTCGAGCGGGATCGCGTTCATCCGGCTTCGCGATCTGGTCGATCGCGATCGTGGCGTGGACGAGATCCTCGCCGAGGTCCGCCCACAGATGTTCATGATCCCCGGGGTATTCGCTTTCGCCGCGAACCCGCCCGCGATCGGTGGGGGCTTCTCGTCGGGCTCGGTCGGGTTCGTGGTCCGCCACCCGAACTTCGACTCGTTGACCGTCGCGATGGAGCGGCTCACGGGACGTGCACGGGGCATCCGAGGCCTGATCAACGTCGATACGGACCTGAGGGTCAACAAACCGGAGCTGACGGTCGAGTTCGACCGCAACCGGGCGGAGGACCTCGGGGTCGCCGTAGGGGACGTGGCGGGTACGCTCCAGACCATGTTGGGCGAGCGTCGCGTGAGCACGTTCACCCGCGACAACAAACAATACGACGTGGTCGTGCGGTTGGAGGCGGAAGAGCGCGCGACGCCGGCCGACATGCGGGACATCCAGGTCCGCGGTCGCGACGGCGAACTGGTGCAACTGGCTGCCGTGGCCACCGTCGAGGAAGGCATCGGACCGAGACAGCTCAACCACTACGACCGCGTGCGCGCGTTCACGTTGAGCGCGGGCGTGGTCCCCGGCTTCGCGCTCGGCGAGGCGCTCGACAGCCTCTACGCGGCGGCGGATCAGGTCCTACCCACCGGAAGCGACATCGCGCTCTCCGGCGAGTCGCGCGAGCTGGCGGAGAGCGGGAACGCGCTCTACTTCGCGTTTCTGCTCGCGATCGTGGTGGTGTTCATGGTGTTGGCGGCCCAGTTCGAGTCGCTCGTCCACCCGTTGACCGTGCTGCTCGCGGTCCCGTTGGCCGTCACGGGCGCGCTCGTGACGCTCCTGCTCGCGGGGTCGACGCTCAATCTCTACAGCCAGATCGGGATGATCTTGTTGGTCGGGATCGTCACGAAGAACTCGATCCTGCTCGTCGAGTACGCGAACCAGCTCCGCGAGTCGGGGAAGGAGATCGTCGACGCGATGATCTCGGCGGGTCGCATCCGTCTGCGTCCGATCCTGATGACGGCCGTCGCGACGATCGTCGGGGCGATGCCGATCGCGCTCGGGCTCGGTTCGGGCTCCGCGAGCCGTCGCCCGCTCGGGTACGCGATCGTCGGCGGGCTCGCGTTCTCCACGCTCCTCACCCTGTTCCTCGTGCCGGTGGTCTGGATCGGCTTCGAGCGTCTTCGCGAGCGCCGAGCCCGACGCCGGCGGGAACGCGCGCCACGCCCGGATCTCGTCCCGGCCGGGGCGGCCGCGGGGGGCGGCGCCGTGTCTCTCCAGGAGACCCTCCCCGAGCCCACGCACCCGCCCGGCTTCGGGTCGGTACCGGAGAAGGACGGCCCGCCGTCATGATCGCCGGGATCCGATCGAGCGCCGTGGTGTGGATCGCCGTCGCGCTCGCCACCGTCATCGCGCGTCCCGCCGCGGCGCAGCCCATCGAGGTGGTGTCGCTGGAGGATGCGATCCGTCGCGCGACCTCGTTCGATCCCGAGTACATCCGGGCCCTGGGTCGCATCGACAACGCCAAGTGGGCGCGCGCGGCCGCGATCACGCAGTTCGTGCTCCCCTCGATCCAGGCGACGGGGAGCTTCACGCGGTTCACGACCGAGCTCTTCAACATCGGGACGGCCGAGGCCGCGTCGCAGATCGCCGAGGCTCAGCTCCAGGGGTCGCTCACGTTGTTCCGGGGGGGTGGGCGGATCGCGGAGCTCAACCGGGCCAACGCCGAGCGCGACGCATCGAACGCCGGCGAAGTCCAAGCGCTCTATCAGACCGCGCTCGATACCGAGACGGACTACTACGCGGTGCTGGCGGGGCGAGAGCTGCTCAACGTCGCACGAGAGCGGGTCCGGAGGGCCGAGGAGCAGTTCGAGGTCGCCCGGGCACGGGTGACCTCGGGCGCCGCCGTACAGACCGACTCGCTCCAGCTGTTGCTCGAGCTGACGCGGGCCCGCGTGGATCTGCTCGGACAGGAGGCGGATCTTCAGGTGGCCCGATACCAGCTCGGCCGACGCGTGGGCGCCGAAGGGCCGGTCGATGCGGCGCCGGTCGACGTGTCGGCGGCGGCGGCGCTCCCCCTCACCGAGACCGAGGCGGTCGCCGAGGCGCTCACGGCGGGTCCCGACTACCAGATCGCGCTCGCGGAGGAGCGAAGCGCGCAGTCCGCGCTGTCCGCCCGTCGGGCCGACTTCCTCCCGACCGTCGATCTCTTCGGGTCCATCTCGGCGTTCGACGACCGGATCTTCCCGACCGAGACGGTTCGATCCTCTGCGGGGATCAGCGTGTCGGTCCCGATCTGGACCGGGGGACAACGCGAGGTCCAGGTCTCGCAGGCGCGCGTCGAGCGCGACGTGGCGCGGGCCCGTCGCGAGGATCTTCAACGCGGCGTCCGACGGGACGTCGTGCAAGCGTACTCGGCGTACGGCACGGCTCGCGCGAGCGCGCGATTGGCGGAAGACGGGGTGACGGTCGCGCGCGAGACGCTGCGCGTGCAGGACAGCAGATATCGAAGCGGCGCCACGACCATCCTGGACTTGATCACGGCGCAGGTCGACTTGGCCGATGCCGAGGCGCAGCTCGTCCAGGCGAGGTACTCGACCCGGCTCGCGCTCGCGGGTCTCGAGGCGCTGCTGGGACGACGAATATTCAACGATCGAGTGGAGCCATGAGCCAGCTGCGGACGCTTACCGCGCTCTCGCTCGCCGCCTTCGTGGCGTGCAGCGATGCCGACGCGGAAAGCGCGGGTGGAGGACCGCCCGGTGGAGGGATGCCGCCGAGTCCCGTCGATGTCGCGACCGCGGTCCAGGACACCGCGATCGACGAAGTCGTCGCGACCGGCGAGATCGAAGCGATCCAGGCGATCGAGCTGCGTCCCGAAGTGGAGGGTCGCATCGTCGAGATCCTGTTCCGTGAGGGGACCGAGGTTCGACGGGGCGGTGCCTTGTTCAAGGTCGACGATGCGGAGTTGACGGCTCAGGTGGCGAGACTGGAGGCCGACCGAGATCTGGCGGAGCAGTCGCTCGAGCGGACCCGGGCGCTGCTCGCCGATGACGCCGCTTCGACGGCCGAGCTCGAGGCCGCCGAAGCGCGCGCGCGGAGCGCGCAGGCGCAGCTCGAGCTACAGCAGGTTCGGCTCGAGCGGACCGTCGTGCGGGCGCCATTCTCGGGCGTCACCGGCGCACGGTCCGTGAGTCTGGGCGACTACGTGACGACGAGCACACCGCTCGTGACGCTTCAAACGGTCGACCCGCAGCGCGCGGCGTTCGAGGTGCCCGAGCGGTACGCGGGGGTTCTCGCGCTCGAGCAGGAGGTGTCCTTCGAGGTGGCGGCCGTCGCCGGTCGAGCGTTCACGGGGGTCGTGGACTTCGTCGATCCGCGCGTGCGGCTGCCCGCGCGGACCATCGAGGTAAAGGCGCGCGTCCCGAACCCGGAGCGCACGCTACAGGTGGGGATGTTCATCGAGGCGAGACTGGCGACCGCCGTGCGCCCCGATGCGGTGTGGGTGCCCGAAGAGGCGGTGGTTCAGCTCGATCGCGGGACGTTCGTGTGGGTCGTCGCCTCCGGCGGCCAGGCGCTTCGGCGCGAGATCCAGCTCGGCGTACGGCGGCCGGGGCGCGCGGAGATCCTCTCGGGTCTCGCGGCCGGGGAACAGGTCGTGATCGCGGGGATGGAGCGGCTGTTCGAGGGCGCGCCCGTCATGCCTCGTCAGCCCATCGATGCGTCCGGCGGCGCGCCTCCGGGCGGACCGCCCTCGGGCGGTCCGCCGTCCGAAGACGCCCCGCCGCCGCATGCCGAAGGCGCGGGCGCCTAGTGGGATGTATCGTCTCGAACGGCAAGGGACGTTTGCCGCACCACACTAGCGTCGTAGATCCGGCGGCAGCTCGCAGTTCTCCCGCTCCCGCGTGTCCGACAACGCGGTGATCTTCCAGCCGTCGGCGCCGCGGGCGAAGAGCACTGCATCGACGCCACAATGCGAGAAGGTGCCGTCGAGATAGAAGGCGTACTTGGTCCACACCGTCGCGAGGTGATCCTGAACGTGGACGACCGGGTCCCAGAACGGCTCGTCCCACTCGGCCGAGGCGCCGCCGATCGCATCGATGAAGCCGGCCGCGGGCCGGACCGAGGTCGCAGGGCTGCCGTCGCCGGCTTCCGTGCTGATCAATACCGCGCCTTCGGCGAAGACGGACCGAGCCAGGTCGCCGTCGTTGGCTCGCATCGCGTCGAACAACCGCTCGAGGGTGGCGAGCACCGCTTGCTCATCCTCCGTCTGGTCCTGCGCGACGAGACCGCTCGCCGGCACGAGGGCGAGGGCCACGAAGGCCCGGGCGACTCGAGAACGAAACGTCATTCCACGTCTCCTTGCGTGCAGATTGCGGCCACCGGCGCGTTGTAGGACCATGCCGGCGATGATTCGTTCCATCCAGGCGATCGGCAGCCCCGTCATGGGCGGGGCCGAGCGGTTCTTCGTGCGTTTCGTGAACGCGCTCAACGAGCGCGGCTACCCCAGCCTGGCGGTCCACCGCGCGCGTTTCGACCTGCCGACGTTCCTCGATCCGGCCGTCCCGAGCGTGGGCACCGGGATGCGGAACGGGCTCGATTTCGTCACGGCGAACAAGATCGGGCGGTTGATCCGCCGGCACCGACCGGAGATCGTCCAAACGTACCTCGGACGCGCCACGCGGCTCACCCGAATCCCGCGCGGAAGCGCCGCGGCCCACGTCGCCCGCATCGGCGGGTACTACGCGCGCTTTCGAGCGTTTCGGCATGCGGATGCGTGGGTCGGGATCTCACGCGGGATCTGCGACTATCTGATCGAGCACGGGTTTCCATCGAAGCGAGTCTTCCACATCGGGAACTTCGTGGAGCTGCCGGAGCGTCCGCGGGCTTCGAGGGCCGGGGAACGCGAGCGACTCGGGCTCGACCCCGAAGCCCTGACGATCTTCGCGCTCGGTCGCTTCGTCGAAGAGAAGGGGTTCCAGGATCTTCTCGAGGCGTTCAGCCGGCTCCCGCGGACGATCTCCGCGCGTCGGCCGCAGCTCGTGATCGCGGGCGACGGGCGGATGCGAGACGAGCTCCGGACGCAGGCGAGCCATCTGGGGATCGCCGACCGCGTGCATTGGCCGGGGTGGGTGTTCGAGCCCGCGCCGTGGTTCGACGCCGCCGACGTGTTCGTCTGCCCCTCTCGAGACGAGGGACTCGGGAACATCATCATCGAGGCGTGGAGCCACGGTCTTCCGATCGTGTCGACGGCCGCACCGGGACCGGAGGAGCTCATCACCGCCGAGGAGAACGGTCTCCTGGTGTCCCGTCGCGACCCCGGCGAGCTGGCGGCCGGCATCCGACGGGTCGCCGAGATGTCCGAGGCGGAGCGCGTCGCGCTCGGCGAGGCCGGTCGCGCGAAGGTGCTCGACGACCATACGGCAGAGCGGATCGTGGGCGATTACCTCGAGCTCTACGAACAGCTGACGCGGAACTGACCCCTCGTGAACCTCTCCGTGATCGTCTCCACGTACGAGTCGCCGGATTGGCTCGAGCACGTGCTTCGCGGCTACGCGCTCCAGACGCACCGCGACTTCGAGATCGTGGTCGCGGACGACGGCTCGGGACCGGACACGCGCACCCGGCTCGAGAGGCTGCGCGAGGAGACGGGGCTGGCGATTCGACACGTCTGGCAGGAGGACGAGGGCTACCGGCGGTCGCGCGTCCTCAACGCGGCCACGTTGGCCGCCGAGGCGGACTATCTGGTGTTCACCGATGGCGACTGCATCCCGCGTCGTGACTTCCTGTCCGCGCACGCGCGACGCGCGAAGCCGGGTCGGTTCCTGTCCGGCGGGGCGTACCGGCTCAACGAGGCCGCGAGCCACGCCGTGACGCGCGAGGACATCGAGACCGGTCGCGCCTTCGACCTCCGCTGGCTCGAGGGTCACGGGATGCCTCGTCGCGACAGAGCGGCCCTCAAGCTCGCGGCGCGTCCACCGTGGTCGGGTTGGCTCGACCGGCTCACGACGACCCGGGCCACGTGGAACTGCGGAAACTCCTCGGCCTGGAAGTCGGACATCGTCGCGGTGAACGGGTTCGACGAGCGAATGCAGTACGGCGGCGCCGATCGAGAGCTGGGAGAGCGACTCTGGAACCTCGGACTGAAATCCCGGCACGTCCGATACACCGCGGTGTGCGTCCACCTCGAGCACCGGCGCGCGTACGCCACCGCCGAGAGCTGGCGTCGAAACGATGCCATCCGTCGCGAGAGCCGTACGTCGAGGCGATCGTGGACGGAGGACGGAATGGTGAAGGGGTCGCGTCCTGCGTAACCGAACCCGCGTCGCTACGATCGCCCCATGAGCGACACCGGCCGCGACCCCAAGCCGTCGATCGGGCCCCACGTGGTGGCCCCGAGAGAGGGCGGTCTCGGGACGTTCGAGGGTGTGTTCACGCCGTCGATCCTCACGATCCTCGGCGTCATCATGTATCTCCGGCTCGGTTGGGTGGTCGGGAACGTCGGGTTGGGATCGACGCTGCTCATCGTCACGATCTCGACGGGCATCACGTTCCTGACGGGTCTCTCGGTCGCGGCGATCGCCACCGACCAGCGGGTTCGTACCGGCGGCGCGTACTACATGATCAGCCGCTCGCTCGGTCTCGAGACGGGCGGTGCGGTCGGGATCCCGCTGTTTCTCGCCCAGGGCCTCTCGGTCGCGCTCTACACCGTCGGGTTCGCCGAGAGCTTGGTGGCCGTCTTCCCCATCCTCGACCAACGGCTCACCGGGACCGTCGTCACGATCTTCGTCGCCATCCTGGCGCTGATCTCGGCACGCGCCGCCATCCGCGCGCAGTACGTGATCATGGGCGCGATCGCGTTGTCGTTGCTCTCGCTCGCGTTCGGAGGCTCCGTCGTGGAGTCGGCGTCCCCCCTGCCGTCGCCGGTCACCGGGATCGACCCGACGGTACGCGAAGGATTCTGGACCGTGTTCGCGGTGTTCTTCCCGGCGGTGACCGGGATCATGGCCGGTGTGAACTTGTCCGGCGATCTCGCGAGGCCGGGCCGTTCGATCCCCCGCGGGACCTTCGCCGCCGTCGGCGTGGGCTACCTGATCTACATGATCCTGCCGATCGTGCTCGCCGCGCGGGCGTCGAGCGAAACGCTGATCGCCGATCCGCTCGTGATGCGCCGGATGGCCTTCTGGGGCGATGCGATCCTGCTCGGGGTATGGGGCGCCACGCTATCGAGCGCGGTCGGGTCCATCCTGGGCGCCCCACGCGTCTTGCAGGCGCTCGCTCGCGACGGCGTGCTTCCGCCCGGGCTGCGGTGGTTGGGGCGGGGGAGCGGGAGCGACGACAGCCCGCGCGTGGGTACGTTGTTCACGCTCGGGATCGCCGTGGTCGCCGTGTGGTGGGGGAATCTCAACGCGATCGCGCCCGTGCTCACGATGTTCTTCCTCACGACGTACGGCGTGCTCAACGTGGCCGCCGGGATCGAGCGGTTCGTCGGGAGCCCTTCGTTCCGTCCCACCTTCCGCGTCCATTGGTCGCTCTCGCTGCTCGGCGCCATCCTGTGCATCGCGGTCATGTTCGTGATCAATCCGTTGGCCACCGTGATCGCCGCGGCGTTCGTGCTCGGGGTCTTCCTGTGGCTCGAGCGACGCGAGCTCCGCGTCGCCTGGGGCGACGTGCGCCGCGGGCTGTGGCTCGCGATCACGCGGGCGGGCCTGATGAGAACGACCCGTAGCGCGGACCCGAAGAACTGGCGTCCGCACCTCCTGGTGTTGTCCGGGTCGCCCACGAAGCGCTGGAACCTGATCGAGCTCGCTTCCGCGATCAGCCACAACCGAGCGTTGATGACCATCGCGACCGTGGTCCCGAAGCGATCGTTCACGCCCGAGCGACAGAGGAAGCTGGAAGAGAGCATCCGCGAGTTCCTCTCGCGTCGGGGTGTGCAGTCGCTCGTGCGAGTGCTGCCCGCCGCCAACCCGTTCTCGGGTGCCGAGCGCCTGGTCGAGACCTACGGGCTGGGCGCGTTGAGCCCGAACACCGTGCTGATCGGCGATACGTCCGAACCGGCGCACCTCAAGCGCTTCGCCAGGATGGTGCGCTTCTTCCACGAGGCTCGTCGCAACGTGGTGATCGTCCGCGAGGACCGCCGGGACGTTCGGTTGCGTCGAAGGATCGACGTGTGGTGGGGCGGTCTGCGCGGGAACGGCGGCCTGATGATGATCCTCGCCTACCTCATCCAATCGAGCTTGCGCTGGAGGGGGGTCGAAGTCCGGATCAAGATGGCCGTGCCCAACGAGGATGCGGCACGCGACGCCATGACGAACCTGGACGAGCTCCTCGGCGAGATGCGGACCGGGGCGATCCCCGAGGTGGTCGTGCTGGGTGAGCGTCCGTTCGATGAGATCCTGCGCGAGTCTTCGGCCGGCGCCGACCTGTTGCTCCTCGGCATGGCCGAGCCGGACGAGGACTTCGCGACGTACTACGACAACCTGCGCACCCGTACCGAGGGACTGCCCACGACCATGTTCGTGCTCGGCGCGGAAGAGATCGGGTACCGCGACGTGCTCAAGTAGGGTCTACAGGGAAGGAGTCTCGTAGCGCTCCAACCACGCGAAATCGAAGTCGTCGCTCCGCGTCAGGTATACCGCGTTCTCGCCGAACCCCACCAACGTCCGCTCCGGCGGAAGCTGCACCTGCGCGATCCACTCCCCGGTATCCGAGAAGATGTCGAACAACGTCGGTGCCCCGGCGCTCGTCGAGCGTTCCACCCACGCCCGCCCGTCGCCATCCACGAAGCTCGCGTTCGCGAACGGCGGCATGCGGTCCGGCCACTCGTATTCGTCACGGTTCGACGACGACCGCGTGGAGCCGCCACGGCTGAAGCTGAGCTGCGGCGGTCCGCCGTCGCTGAACATCGAGATGCTGAGCCCGGCCGCGAGCCCCTCGAGCCACGCGTCCTTCTCGCCGTTCCCGACGCGGACCGGATCGTACGGCACCGGCGCCCCCGTGAGCACCGATCCGTCCGGACGGGTCCACTCCACGTGGTAATCGCTCGAGCGCACCACCGCGATCGAGCCGTCGAAGCCGACCGCCCAGGTGTCTTGTGCGGAGAGCGGAACGGGGCGGATCGACACGTTGCTGTTGTTGGGCCCACCGCTTTCGGAGCGTTTCATCTCGGGAAGCTTCCGTTTCGCGAGATCCTCCTCCGACTCGGTCGTCGGGTCGAAGCGCCGGATGATCGCCGAGTCCGGCACGGCGCCCATCTGCCCGGGTCGGTGCTCGTAGTAGACGCGTCCGTTCGAGTCCGTACCGCGCGGGAGCACGAGCGTCATGCCGGGACCCAACTGTCCCTGCGCGATGGGTGTCGTCTCACCGAACGACAGGTCGGCGCCGATCTCGACCAGACGCGCGTTGCCCAGGTCCACGAGAAGCGTTCCGTCATCCGGGAGCGGGAACAGCCCGTCCGGCATCTGATACTCCCCCGGGCCCTCGCCGATGTTCGTGAGCGTGTCCGCGCCGGTGTCGGGCGTCCAGACGATCAGCGCCTCGCCCAAGCCATCCGCGATCAAGATGCGTCCGTCCGAGAGCTCGCGTACGCCGCGCAGCGACCCCAATCCGTCCGTGTACGAGTGGCTGGGCTCACCGAGCGTGACCCTGGGGACCGCTTGAGAGGATGCCGGCGTCGCGGTCGCGGCAAACCCCACCGCGGTCACGATCAGGAGCGCGGTCGAGAAGAAGAGTCGCTTCATGTCGAGAGCCTCCGGGTGGGACATCGTCCATCGAACGACCGTGAGACGATCGGTCGAGGAGCGGGGTTGCCTCGACCGACTCGGTCCCGAACCCCACACGTCCCTAGTGTTGTGTATCAAAAGTCCCTTGCCATTCGAGCGGCGATGCATCCCGCTCGCCGGCGACCCACTGCGTGGGTACCCCCTCGATCTCGACGTAGCTATGGCTACGCCTTCGTTCTCGCGCCTTGGCGAGCGGGCGCCTCACCACTCTCGGTGGTCGCGGGACTTTTGATACACCACACTAGCGAAGCTCGTCCGGCTCGTCCCAGGTCCGATCCCAGAACTCATCCTCTTCGACACGGGCCTCGTCGATGTCGAGCGGCTCCACGTCCGCCGAATCGACTCGTCCGATCGTCTCGATCCGACGCACGATGTCGTCGGTGATGACGCTCTCGCGCGTCTCGCGGACGCGTCGGCGCGCGGAGACCCCGGCGACGATGACGAGGACCGCGAACAGGAGGAACAGAGTCGATGTCACCGCCGGGCGTCCGTACCGGCGGTGCCGTGGAACGTGATCGCGCTACAAGCCCAGCCAGTGCTCGAACTTGAGCAGCAGCACGTTCGTGGATGGGATGTTGAACACGTCTCCGAAATCACGTCCGAACTCGAACGAGCCATCATTGACGAACGAGCCTTGGTCGCGGCTCCATACGAGAAAGATGGTCGACCCCGGTCGGTACTGCCAACGAAGCACGAGGTTCGAGCGCAGCGACTTGATGTTGAAGTCGGGATCGGAGAACGAGAAGTCCGCCTCACCATCCCCGTCCTCGTCGATCTCGTAGGTGCCGAAGCCATCGGACTCGATGCGACGAATCCGGTCTTCATCGTAGAGCGCGAATCGATCGCTGAACGCCCTCGCGCGAGGATCCGCCACTTCCATCAGGTTGTCGTACGTCCCGGCGCTCACGAACGGCTGCGCGTAGAGCTGGATCGAGAGGTCGGGGCTCACCGTGTAGTTCAGCCGTGTGGTGAGCGACACCGTCTGCTGATCGAGTCGGCCGAACACATAGTGCGTCCCCGTATCCGAGCTCGGCTGTCCGACGTACTGCCAAGCGCGCTCGTTCCACGTCACGTTCGGGCGCATCGAGAGCTCGAACTGGCTCGAAGGCTGGATCGTGACGTTCGGTCCCATGCTGAAGCGACTCGTCTCCGAGCCGTACTCCCCGCCGAAGTTCACGAATCCACCGAATCGCACCGGCTTGCGGGAGTCCGTGTTGAAGCCGGCCCACCCGAACCAGCCGTTCGGATAGTAGAGCGCCGGACCGCCGCGCAGCGCCGTCGTCGAGTGCGCGTGCAACTCCTGGCCGAATCCGAAGAACCCGTTCCAGAAGTTCTTGAGCTGGAAGTTCCCGTTCACGTTGCCGCCGGTGAAGATCCGCTCGCCACCGAACGTCCACCCCGACCACGCGTTGAGATTCGCCCCCCACCGCCGGAACGGTCCCTGTGGCTCGAACTGCTGATAGTTGACCCAGGTGGATGCCTGGGCCTGGTCGGCGTTCGTCTGGAAGCCGATGTCGTTGACCTCGAACCCGGGCGATCGAGCCTGACCGAACACACCGAACCGCCAGTGTCCACCGCCGACCTTGAGAAAATCGAGCGATGCCGATGTCCCGAAGAGCGAGGTCCGCGACGGATCGAGATCGACGTGGTCGGCATCCGGGCGCTGGAAGTACCGTCGGGAGGATTCCTGGACTCTCTCGATCGCGCCCGCGTTGCCTCGAACCAGACTCGTCAGGAAATAGCCGTTGACCTGGTAGTTTCCGTCCGCGAACCGGTGCCGAAAATCGAGTCCGCCCGCGTAGCCGGCGTCGGCGAGAAACGAAACCGGGCCGTCCTCATCCAGCCCGCGATTCGTCGCGGTTCCGATGATTCCGATCGCGCTCTCGCCATCTCGGAAGTCTTTGATCACCCGGGCCACCGCGTAGTTCGTGCGGGGCTCGACGAGCTGGTCGCCGAGCGAGCCGTCGGGTCGCTGGAAGCGGCCGTGCTCGGAAGAGGTGAGCGCGTTCAGGAAGCCGAGCGACCAACCCGTCGACGTCTTTCCGGACAGCTTGGCCGCGCCGATGATCGTGGTCGCGTCGGGCACGTCGAGATAATCCGCGGTCTCTTCGACGAACCCCTGAGGTTGTCGCCCGATGCGACGGGAGTAGAAGAGCGACTCGGTGTTCTCATCGCCCCCGCCGAGACGGAAGTTGAAGATGTCCGCACCCTCCTGGAAGAACGGACGCTTCTCGGGGAAGAACGTCTCGAACGCGCTCAGATTCACGACGGACGGATCGGCTTCGACCTGACCGAAGTCGGGATTGATGGTGACGTTGAGCGTCAGGTTGTTCGTCACGCCGTACTTGAGGTCGCCACCGACCGCTTGGTGGAGGTCGGTCGCGTTGAAGAACGGGTTCTCGCTCACGCCGGGCGCCCGCGTCGCGGAGGAGAGGACGTACGGTCGGATCTCCAAGCTGCGCGAGGGACGGATCCCGGCGAGACCGCGTAGCGTCCCGAACGCGGACACCATACGCGAGCCGTCGTCCGGGAGCGGAGACCACACGCTCCGCTCGCCCTCGCGCGCGAGATGCCGCTGGAAATTCACGCCCCAAATCGCGCCCGAGCCGTCTTCGGGTGGCTTCGCGAAGCGCAATTGTGAAAGCGGGATGCGGAGCTCGGCTGTCCATCCGGTATCGTCCCGCCGCGTGGCGCTCTCCCAAACCGCGTCCCAGCTCGAATCCTCGTCGGTGTCCGAGAAGATCATCCAGTCGCGCTGGACGCCGGCGACGCTGACCGCGAACGCGAACGCCGTTCGCCGATCGAAGTAGCTGTCGAATCCGACCGTGAACTCGTCGGTCGTGGTTTGCTGGTCGCGACGCGCCAACCGTCGGATGATCGAGGCCGCGTCGGAGTCGTGCATTCGCGCCCCGACGTACACGGCGTCGGTCGTGTACAGGACGCGGACGTCGGTACGCTCCGTCGCGGCTTCGCCGGGGTTCGGTCGAAACTGCACGAACCCGTTGGCGACCGCGGCCCGGGCCCAACCGGGCTCGTCGAGCCGCCCGTCGATGCGCGGCTCTTCGTCCGCCAGCACGGCCGCCAGCGTCGGCGCCGCGGCCGTTCGCGCGGACAGGGTCGGGGCGACCGATGCGAGCCCACTCTCCTGGGCGCTCAGCTCGGGCGCCAAGCACATGAGGGCGAAGGCGATCGCCGGGCGGAGGGAAACGCGACTGGAGTTTTTTTTCGACGAGAGAACGACCACCGACACCTTCCTCACGTGCCCACACGATGCGACCCTGGACCTGCGACCGGGGTTCAGACACTACCGATCGCCGGATGGTTGTCGCCGGGGCGCCCTCGAGACGTGGGTAGCACGGTGGAAGTTTCGGCGGGACGGAAGCCGGGTCCGAGGGTCGACTCAGAGCCGCGAGGCGATGACCTCCCGAGCGGTCTCCGACGTGAGCACCGGGACGACCTCGAAGTCGACCACATCGCTCCACTCCGACATCCAGGATTCGAGGGTGGCTTCGTCCTCGTAGCGTACCACCTGGAAGCAGCGGGTCAGATCGTCCGTCACCCAGCTGGCCACGTACTCGATGCCCTCCGGCAACCGACGACCCGAGCGGGCCAGCCGTCGATACACCGGTATCGGATCGCCATCTCGAAACCGCTCGATCAACATCGCCAGGTGGCTCATGGCGACTCGGCCGCGCGCAGCGCGTAGGACGTCAAGGTCCAGCGGGAGGGCGGCTCGGCCGCCAGTACGATCAGATGCGCGCCACCGCCCACGACCCGGTCGGTCAGCTCGAGATCCTCGAACCGTTTCGCGCCACCCGCGTCGTAGACGTCGACTCGCCTCGGCGCGACGAAATAGGGGTCGCTCTCGATCGGAGCGATGTGGCCGTACTGGACGACGACGTTCGAGTCGCCGACGGCGGCCAACGCGGCCACGACCGTGAACGTCCCGGTCCATTCTTCGATCCGGTCGCGCGCGCGGGGCTCCGACATGTCGGCCACGGGCGGCGGACCCGCCTGTCGCCACGAGGGAGGCGCCGCACCGAACGCGCGCACGCTGTCCCCGCGCCCGTCGAACGCGCGAATCGTGGGGAAGAGCGACGTGTTGGTGAAGATCTCGTCGCCGACCACCGCGGCCCGCTCCGTCGCGAAGAAGATCCAGAACGGGATCTCGTTCACGAGGGGGTCGACTCGGCCGAAGGTCACCTCCGTCGTGCCGTCGGAAGTCATGAGCGCAAAGCGCTCTTCTCGAGATCCGAGTCCCACGGCGATCCGTTCGTCGAGACGCGCCGCCCAGAACCCGTACTGGGCATCCAGACGACCCACGGCCGCCGAACCATCGCGATCGAAGGTCGTGAACCTGGGATCGGCTCGCTGTACCACGAAGATGCGCCCATCGTCCAGCTCCACGGCGGCCGTCGGCTCGTCGAGCTCTCCGGGGCCGTCGCCGGCGCGTCCCAGCGCTCTTTCGAGCCGCCCCTCTCCGTCGAAGACCCGCACGCGGCCCGCGGCCCGATCCGCGATCACGTAGCCGCCGCCCGCGCGCGCCGTGACGAGCTCGATCCCGACGATCGGATCGTCCGCCCGCTCCTCGAGCTCCACCGATCGAACGATCTCGAACACATCGCCAAACCTCGCGGGCGGATCGCCGGAGGCATCGCCGGACCGCGCGCAGGCCGACATCGAAAGCGCGATCGCGACCTGACGCAGGGCGACCGCGCCCCTGTGAGCCGCTCGCTCACGACCTCCCAACGCGTCGGTCCCGGTCGGGTCGACCGTGCGGCGAGCCGAGCTACCCCGTGGCTTCGATGCGCGCGATCTCGGCCTCGGCGGCGATGAAGCCGAAACCGGCCCACTGCGTGTTCTCGAGGATGCGGCGGAACGCGGACTCGGCCTGGTCGGTGCGACCGTTGTACAGGTGCCAGGCCGCGACGCCGTAGGCGACGGCCGCCCCGGCCGGGTTGTCGCTCGTCGGGTCCCACAGCTCGTCCGCGTCCAGCTCGCCCTTGTACATCAGACAGAGGCGGTGGTAGCTCCCGTTCTCGATCACGTCGAGATCGGCCGTGATGGGCTCGAGGATCGCCGCTGCCTCCGCGTCGCGGCCGAGCCGTCTCAGCGCGGCGTACCACCAGTGCGAGATGGCGACGAGCTGGTCGGGGTTCGTGACCACGGCGTTGTACGCTTCGTACGACGTGAGCGCCGACTCGAAGTCGCCCTTCAGGTAGTGGGCGAGCGCGAGGTGGTAGTGGATGTTCGACTGTAACGTGCTCGTAGGGATCCCGCGCTCGTTGGGCTGGCCATCGGGCTCGACCTCGTCGGGGGTGCCCCGGACGAGCTCCGCCGCGTGCGATAGATCCTCGATGGCACGGTCGAGGTCTCGGACCGAGATCCACCGATGACCCCGGTGTCGATACATGCGCGCGTCTTCGGGGTGCTTCTCGATGCCTTCGGTGAAGATCTCGATCGCTTCTCTGTACAGTCCGAGATACGCCGTCCGTCTGCCCAGCCAGATGATCGCACCCGCATCGTTCGGATCCTCATCGTAAGCGTCTCGAGCCACCTCGAGATCGCGAGCCTGGGCCGCGGCCACCTCCGCGGATGCGGGGGCCGGGTACAACGGCTCGCCCAGCAGCGAGATGGCCTGCGCGCCCTCGGGGAGCTCGGCCGGAGCGGCCGCGCTGGGTGGGGGGTCGCCCGGTTCGGCCTCGGCGCATGCACCCAAGAGTACGATCGGCAGTAGGGCGGAGAGTGCCGAAAAGCGGTTGCGTCGGAACATGAGCGGGCTCCTTGATCCGTGATCCGTGGTTGCGCGTCCGAGAAAACCCCGAGGGGCCGCTCGCCGTATGGCTCAAGGCATCGCGACGCGATGCCCGCGGCCCATTGCTTCGTCGCCGGCACGGGCTGCACGTTCTGTCCGGCCGAGCGGCGATCAGGGGGTACGATGACCGAAGACGTCCAGACCGAAGTCCATACCGAAGAGCACAAGGTGCGAGGCGAGAACCTCGTCGCCAAGGTCAAGGAGCTGATTCGCGAGGGGAACATTCGCCGAATCTCGATCCGGAACGACGAGGGCAAGGAGCTCATCGAGATCCCGCTCACGATCGGT
>JAKSCH010000229.1 GCA_022360695.1 Gemmatimonadota bacterium | reverse complement strand
GCTGCCCGGCGTGCGGCTGACCGGAGACTTCTACAGGGACAAGAACTCGCTCGGTGACCTCCTCACGGGTCGGATCCTGTGGGGCGTCGTCGGCTCGATCACCCAACCGATCTTCCAGAGCGGACTCCTTCGCGCCCGATCGGAGGCGCGCGCGCTGGAGCTCGAAGCCGCATGGGAGGAGTATCGAGCCACGATCCTCCGGGCGATCGGCGAGGTCGAGGACAGCCTGGGTCGGGAACGGTCGCTGAAGGGACAGCGCGACCATCTGGGACGCGCTCTTTCAGCGGCGGCCCGCAACAGCCGCATCCAGGAGGAGCGGTACCGCCGCGGCGTGGCGAGCATCCTCGACCTCCTCCAAGCCCGTGACCAGGAGATGGGCGTCCGTCGCCAGGTGATCGCGGTCGAGGGCGAGATGCTCAGCAATCGCATCTCGCTCGCGCTCGCGGTGGGCGTCGGGTTCGAGGAGGCCTCCCAATGAGCATCCTCGGCCGCTTCGCGCGTCTCACGTCCGCGATTCGAGAGCGACTCCGACGGGACACGCGCCGGACCGCGCTGGTCGGGGCGGGCGCTCTGCTCGCACTCGTGACCCTGTACTTCCTCTTCGCCGAGCCCGCCGGTCCCGGCGAAGACGTGGCGACGGCCCCGCCCGTCGCCACGACGAGCGTGGTCCGCGTAACGGCCGGCTCGTACGCGGCCGAGGTGGCGGGATTCGCGGAGATCCGGCCCCGATGGTCCGCCACGCTTCGCGCGGAAGTCGCCGGAACCCTCGCCTGGGTCGCCGACGGGTTCCAGCCGGGCGCGCAGGTCCGCGCGGGCCAGGTGCTGGCGGTCGTGGACTCGACGGCCTGGACGGCGAACCTGGCCGAGGCCGAGAATCGGCTGGCGGCCGCGGAGCTGGAGCTCCTCCGCCAAGAACAGGAAGCGGAGGAAGCGCGCCGGAGCTGGGAGGCGTCCGGCCTCACGGGAGAGCCCGATTCGCGATTGGTCCTGCGCGAGCCCCAGATCCGGGTGGCTCGGAGCGAGCGGGACGCCGCGCTCGCCGCCCGCGATTGGGCCGCGCGCCAGCTCGCGCGAACCCGGGTCCGCGCGCCCTTCGCGGGCGTGATCACCATGCGGCACGTCAGTCCCGGCGAGTCGGTGCTCGACGGCGAGCCGGTGGCCGACATCTACGCGACCGAGTCGTTCGAGCTCGCTCTCCCGATCCCCGAAGCTCAGCGACGAATCCTCCCCGAGACCGTGGTCGGGACGACGGCGGATCTCGTCTCTTCCGACGGCTCGGGTCGTTGGGGGGCCACCGTCGTACGCGAAGGCGGCGTGATCGATCCCGCCACCCGGATGAGGACGCTCTATCTGGAGCTCACGGACGCGCACACCGCGGAGACGACCCCGCTCCCCGGGGCCTTCGTGCAGGTGCTCATGCGCGGGCGAGAGGTCGATGGCCTCCTCGAGGTCCCCGAGGGGGCGCTGACCCGCTCCGGACACATCTGGTATGTCGATGACGATGCCCTCGGTCGATTCGAGGCCGCGCCGCTCTTCACGCGCGAGGGCTTCGTCTACGTCGAGCCGCCCCAGCCGCGGTCTTCGTGGCAGATCGTCCGATTCCCGCTGGAGAGCTACATGGTCGGGCAAGCGGTCCGCCCGGAGGCCCTGGTCGCCACGGCGGCGGAGGAGCGCTAGAGATGCACCGGCTCTCCGCCTGGTTCACGCGGAACCCCGTCGCGGCCAACCTCCTGATGATCCTCCTGCTGCTCGCGGGAGCGCTCACCGTGTCGGGTATCCGGATCGAGAGCTTCCCGCGCATACCGCCGCGGCACATCACGATCCACGTCATATACCCCGGGGCGACCGCCGCTCAAGTCGACGAGGGCATCACGCAGAAGGTGAAGCAGTCGCTCGAGGGTCTGCCCGGCGTCCGACGGACGTTCAGTCGCTCCGAAGAGGGTCTGGGGATGGTGACGGTGGAACGGACCACCGGCTACGACCTCCAGCGGCTCCTCGACGACGCGCGCAATCGCGTCGACGCGATCGTCGGCTGGCCGCAGGGGGCGGAGCGCCCCGTCATCGGCAGGGACGAGTTTTCCGTCTTCGGGCTGATCGTCCAGGTGGCGGGTGACACGGATGAGCGGACGCTCCAGCAGGCGGCCCGACTCGTCGAGGACGAGCTGCTCGCCCACCCGCAGATCGCGAACCTGGAGACGTTCGGCAAGCGAGCCTACGAGGTGAGTCTCGAGGTCGACAACGCGCGTCTCGAGGCGTACGGCCTCTCTCTCGCCGACGTGCGCGACGCGGTGCTCGCGAACTCGCTCGACTATCGGGCGGGCGCGCTGGAGAGCGGCGGGCAACGCATCCTCCTGCGCGCCGATGGCAAGGCCTTCGAGCACGAGGACTTCGCCGAGATCCCCGTCATGGCCCTTTCGGACGGACGCGTGCTCCGTCTCCGCGACGTCGCCACCGTGCGAGACGACTTCGAGGAACAGGTCGTCGTGGCGCGCTACAACGGCCGCCCGTCCGTGGGCATGATCATCAACACGGACAACAAGGGGAATCTCCTCGAGGTGAGTGCCGCCGCCGACGAGGTGATCGCGAGGGTCCGTCCCCAGCTCCCGGCCGACGTCGAAGTCGAAGCCTGGGCGGACGCCAGCGAGTACATCGGGGATCGGCTGCGTCTGCTCCGTAGCAACGCGATCCAGGGGCTCTTCATCATCATCGTCCTCCTGGCGCTGTTTCTCGACATCAAGCTCGCCTTCTGGGTCGCGATGGGCGTCCCGATATCGATCGCCGGCGCCGTGGCGTTGATGGGCGATGCGTTCTTGGACCACTCGCTGAACGACATCACCACCTTCGGGCTCATCATCGTGCTCG
>JAKSCH010000115.1 GCA_022360695.1 Gemmatimonadota bacterium | reverse complement strand
GTCGCTTGCGCGGCCGCCGGTTGAGCTTCCGTGCGATCCGTTCACAGTCGCGCTGGGTGGTTGCTCGCCATGCTCGTTCGCTTGGGCAGGTACTGACGGATCAGACCATTCGTGTTCTCGCTCGTTCCCCGCTCCCAAGAGTGATACGGGGTCGCGAAGTAGAACCTCGCCTCCGTTGCCGCCTCGATCTCTTCATGCCCGTGGAACTCCGTGCCGTTGTCGACCGTCACCCTGCGAACCCGACGCCTCGAGCCCTTGAGCAGGCCGATCGCTCGACCGTTCAATGCCTCCACCGTCCGCGATTCGAGCTTGCCGATCAGCGTGTAACCCGTCTTGCGGTCCACCAGCGTCAGCACGCAGTGCTTGTCGGCGCTCCCCAGCACCGTGTCGCCCTCGAAGTGGCCCACCCGGCTCCGGTTCTCCGCTCCCGCCGGACGCGCCGAGATCGGACGCTTGCCCCCAAGTCTCCCGCGGCTGTCGCGGCTCCCGTACCTCTTACGTCGCTGCTTGGACGATTGTCGCAGGTGCTCGTGCAGCGTCCCGCCTCGCCTCCGATCCGCCCATACGTACCGGTAGATCGTCTCGTGACTGATCGACAGCAGACCCCATCGCTTGAACCGCCCCGCGATCTGCTCCGGGCTCCACTCCTCTCGCAAGCACGCCTCTACCAGATCCCACTCCGACGACCCGAACCGACCCCTCCGACGCGACCTCGATCGACGCCACCGCGCGATGTCATCCGCCGTGCTCGGACGGTAGCCACCGTCCGCCCGCGTGTTCCGCCTCAGCTCACGGCTGATCGTGCTCGGCGATCGGCCCAGCGCGCGCGCGATCGCTCCCTGCGTCAACCCTTGTTTGCGTAGCGCCGACAGCGCATATCGCTCTCCTGAGGTGAGCTGGTGGTACTTCCTCATGCGTCCCTCCCTCTTCTTGGTCGAAAAGGAAGGTCCTTGAGGCGCCAGCTCGCCTCAACTCCTGCTCCGCTCCGCCGCCCGCCAACTGTTGCACTTACTTTGTGAATCCAAGACGCATAACAAGCAATTGCTGCTGACGGCGGCAGCTGGCTCGTGCGCGCTTCGCGCTTGGGCATCACATTGGGCCGCAGCAGAATTGCGTATCCGTTAGCTAGC
>JAKSCH010000172.1 GCA_022360695.1 Gemmatimonadota bacterium | reverse complement strand
GAACAGGTGCGCGAAGCCGGTGCGCCCCGCCCGCTCGTTCTTCGAGCCGACGTGATACATGACGTGAACGGCGACGAGGGGGGCCGCGTCGTCCGGCTGAATGATCACGCGCAGCCCGTTGTCCAGACGGTGCTCCTCGAACCCGAACTGCACCGCCGACTGTCCGTTCTTCACCGTTGTGTCTCTCCTTGGATGGCGCACGTCCCTGAAGCGAGCGAGCCCGGTGGGGCGTGACGGAGTCTAGCCGGGGGCCGAAACGCGTGAAAGCGAATCCGGCCTGGGGTGGTGGAGTGGCGGAGGGAGATAAGCCGGGTTCTGTGCCGGCACGAAGCCGGTCGAGGTCATCTATCTGGGGCCTGCGGTCTCCCGAGGCCTCGTGCGGCCTACCCGGAGCTCGAGCGCGGCGGGCCGCCGCATCGCTCCTGCTTGGCCTTGCTCCCGGCGGGGTTTGCCATGCCGTCCCCTGTTGCCAGGAGACGCGGTGGGCTCTTACCCCACCCTTTCACCCTTACCTGTGCGGCCGAAGCCGCCATCGGCGGTCTGCTCTCTGCGGCACTTTCCGTCGCCTCGCGACGCCCGGGGGTTACCCGGCGCCGTGCCCTGTGGAGCCCGGACTTTCCTCGAGCGGCGTGCCGGAGCACCCGCCCGCGACCTCGTCTCCCTCCGCCAGCGCGAAAACCTAGTCGAAGCGCCGTCTCATCGGGAGCCTTCCGCTGTTCTCGGGGTAGGGGAAGAGCTATTTTTTGCCTCTGGCTCGTGGTGCGACCGAAGGTCGCGCTTTGGGATCCCACGCCCGATGCGATCGGGGCCCGGAGGTGAGGGACACGCGCGAAATCTCGTATGCGAACACACAACGCCAGCGACCACCACATAGCGACGGCCGCTTGGCTCGTCCTGGTCGGACTCGCCCCGTCCTCGGGCGCGACCGCGCAGACGAGCGAAGCCGCCGGCGACGACGGGGCGTACTACGTCTACGTCGCGGCCGAGTCGGAGGATCGGGTCGATCTCATCCGCTTCGACGGCACGTCTGCGTCGCTGCTCGATTCCGTCTCGGTCGGGCGCTTTCCGACCGAGATCGACGGGCCGCACGGCCTCGCCGTCGATCCGAGCGGCGAGCGGTGGTACGTGACGCTCGCGCACGGCAATCCCTTCGGCGTCGTGGTCTCGTATTCGACCGCTACCAACCGACCCGAAGCGAGCGCGGAGCTGGGCTTCTTCCCCGCCACGATGCAGGTGACGCCCGCGGGTCTGTTGTTCGCCGCCAACTTCAATCTCCACGGCGACCACGTCCCGAGCTCGGTGTCCGTGGTGGATGTCGGCTCGATGATCGAGATCGCGCAGATCCCGACGTGCACGATGCCGCACGGGTCGCGTCTGACGGCGGATGGGTCGCGGCATTATTCGGCCTGCATGATGGACGAAGCCCTGGTCGAGCTCGATGCGCACCGGCTCGAAGTGAGCCGCATGATGCATCTCGCGCCGGGACACGAGCGGCCCATGGAGGTCGATGGAGCCGCGAGCATGGCGACGATGGGCGATGGCCCCCGCTGTAGCCCGACGTGGGCACACCCGAACGCGGATGGATCGAGGGTCTACGTCGCGTGCAACAAGAACGCCGAGGTGCTCGAGATCGACGCCGACTCGTGGACCATCGCGCGTCGCTTCACGACCGAGCCGGGCCCCTACAATCTCGACATCACGCCGGATGGCACGCGTCTCGTCGTCACGTACAAGAGCAGCCACAAGACCGGCGTCTGGGACCTGGAGACCGGTCGGGAGGTGGCTCGTATCGACAACACGCGGCGTCTGCCCCACGGCATCGCCGTATCACCGGACTCGCGGTACGCCTTCATCAGCGTGGAAGGGGTCGGAGGCGAGCCGGGCACGGTCGATGTGATCGACCTCGAGCGCGGCGAGAAGGTGGCGAGCGTGGACGTCGGCAAACAGGCGGGGGGCATCGCGTTTTGGCGCGGGGGCGCGCCGTGACGAGCGGGCGCGGCGCGTCTCGGCGCATCCCGATCGCGGCGATCCTGGTCGCGATGACGCTCCTGGCCTGCGGCGAGACCGGCAGCACGGATCTCGGGACGCCGCCCGCCGCGCTGATCCCGGTCTCGTTGGCGGCGGACACCGTCGTGACCGGTGAGGCGACCGATCCACCGATCTCGGTGCGCGTCGAAGACGCGCTCGGCAACGCGATCGAAGGGGCTCCGGTCCGGTTCATCGTGGCACGCGGTGAGGGCACGCTCTCCCCGGGCGTCGCGGTCTCGGGGCAGGACGGGGTCGCGGAGTCGGCCTTCCGCGCCGGGGGCTCCCCGGGCGAGAGCGAGATCCGCGTCGACATCCCGAGCGCACCCAACATCGCGCCGCTCTCGTTTCTCGTACTGGCGGAAGCCGCCGACTCGGTCGTGTTCAGCGTCGTCGAGGGCGCGGATCAACGGGCCGAGGTGGGGAGCCAGCTCGCGCGAGCGTTCGTGGTGCGCGCGACGATGCCGGGCGGCGGCCCGGCGGGCGGCGTCGAGGTCGTCTTCCGGCTCGACGGGAACGGAGAGACATCCGCGGTGCTGACGGACGAGGTCGCGACGACGAGCGCCGACGGACGAGCGCGCACGGTGCTCACGCTCGGTCGTGAAGCGCGCGACTACACCGTCGACGTTTTCGCCGGGACGGGTGTGTATTCCGACACGGCCCGTTTCGTGGCGACGGCCACCGCGTCGTTCGATGGCGCGATCGCGCTCGACTCGGTGGCGAGCGACGCGATGCGAAGCGGCGCGCAGGCGACGTTGTTCGGACGCGGGTTCAGCCCCGTGCCCACCCAGAACGACGTCCGGATCGAAGGCGAGCCGGCCGAAGTCGTCGCCGCGAGCGGCACGGAGCTCACGATCCAGGTGCCGACGTTCGATGCCTGTCTGCCGGCGCGCCGCGTCGGGGTCCGGGTGCTCGTGGGCGCCGACGCGAGCAACGGAGAGCTCGTCGAGCTTCAGCCCTCGCAGCCCGCCCTCGATCTCGCGATCGGGGAGACGACCGTGCTTCGCGGTCCCACGGCCGTGGAATGTCTCCAGTTCAGCCCCAGCGAGGCACCTCGCGAATACCGCCTGGTCGTCGGCAATACGAGCCGGGTCGCGACCGATCGGCTCTCGCTCCGCGTGACGACGCGCGTGCCGGCGGAAGCCGACGAGGGCGCGATCTCGACATCGGTGGCCCGGCGAGAGATCGACGCCGGGCTGCGCGAGCGCGCGCTGACGGCATCGCGTCCGGACCTGTTGATCCGCTCGCAGGCGCTCGACGCATTGACGCGAGGTCGCGTCGCGGCCGCTCGGGCTCCCGGGGCCGGGACGCGGCCGACCCTCACGCCGTCGGTCGGCGACTCGCTGGAGCACTTCTTCTCCGTGGGCGCCGATTTGGCGGCCACCTGCTCCGACACGGCGAACGTGGTCCGAGGCGTGGTGCGAGCGGTGGGTGACCACGTCGCGCTGGTCGAAGACATCGAAGCGCCGAGCGGCGGGTTGAACGAAGACGAGTGGGGGGCGCTGGGAATCGAGCTCGACCAGATCGTCGTACCGGTGGATACGGCGTATTTCGGCGGTTACGCCGATATCGACGGCAACGGCCGCCTGATCGTGCTCTTCACGCCGGAAGTCAACAAGCTCGGTGACGGCGAGGCAGGCATCGGCGGGTTCTTCCTTCCGCTCGACCTGGCGGCTTCCGGACGCGGAGGTGATGGGCTCCCCGGTCCGGCGGGCGAGACGTGTCCGGCCAGCAACGAAGCCGAGATTCTCTACATCATCACGGCGGACCCGGAGGGCCGGGTCGGTCCGACCATCGACAAGGATCGAGCGCTCCGCAACGCGCTCGGCCTCGTCGCGCACGAGCTCCAGCACCTGATCAACGCCGAGCGACGGGTGCTCCGGGCGCCGAACGGGTTCGCCGCGGCCGAGGAGGTCTGGCTGGACGAGGCGCTCAGCCAGCTCGCCGAAGAGGTCGTCGGGCTCGCCACGATCGGTCTCGGGGTCGGCGGAAACTACACGTTCGACCAAGTCGCGAATACGCGCGTCGAGCTCGATGCGTTCAACACGTATCAGCTCTCGAACTTCCTGAACCTCAGCTTCTACATGTTCGATCCGTCGATCGCCCCCACGATCTCACCGGTCGATCCGGGCGGGGTCGGCGGGCTACAGATGCGCGGGTTCGGCTGGTTCATGCTGAGGTGGTTGGCCGACCAGGCGGGAGGAGACGAACGGGCCATGTTCCGATCGCTCGTCGGGGGCGGTCAGAACTTCGTGCGCGGGATCGACAACATCGAGCGCGTGACCGGTCGCGAATGGGCCGATGTGCTCTCGGCGTTCAGCGTCTCGATCGCCGCGGACGACTCCGGGATCGATGAGCTGCCCAGCGAGTTCGAGATTGCAACGTGGGACTTCCGCGATGTGTTCGCTTCCTTGAGCCAGAACACGGCGGCGCGTTCGCTGTTCCCGGTCCCGTTCCCGCTCCAGGCAACGCGGCTCGGGCTTGAAACCGCGGCGCTGGACTTCGACGTAGGGGCGTCTGGCGTCCGATACTTCGCGCTCGCCTCGGGGCTCGATGCCCCGGCGCTCTCGGTTTCGCTCCAGAGATCGCGTGGCGGTGCGCTGAATGAGAATACAGAACCACAGATCACGATCGTGAGGACTAGATGACGGGTTGCGGCGGCCCCCGGATTTCCCGAGCCCAGCGCGGCTCGAATCGAGGCCTCGTCGGCCTCTTTCTTTTGTGCCTCGCCGTTTCGGGCGCGCTGACGCTCGCCCCCGATCGGCTCGCCGCTCAAGAGGACATGGTCGGCGATGACGGGGCCGGGTTCGAGTTCTTCGGGCTGGTGGGCTTGATCCAGCCCATCGCGAACTTGACCGAGAATCTCGGTTCGTTCGGCACGGTCATCGATCCGGACGTGTCGTTCAGCTTCGACGCGGTCGGGTGGCTGTCGAGCAACGTCGGCCTCAGCCTCCTCGGTACGTACTCGAACCCGGACCTCACGGCCCTGGCCACCGAGTTCACGGGCGCGATCCCGGATGACCTCGGCTCGGTCGACTACGCGACCGCGATCCTCAATCTCGTCCTCAGGATCCGTGGCTCCGGGTCGGCGAGCTCGCTCGAGCCGTACTTCGCGATCGGTGGTGGCGTGCGTCACGTCGGCGTCGATCCGATCGCGGCACCCGAGGCCGAGGACAGCACCGACCCCGCCGCCTCGATCGCGGCCGGGATCCGCGTCCCGATCGGAGGCTCGACCTGGGTGCGCGCGGAGCTTCGGGATGTCGCGTCGTTCTATGAGTCACCCCAAACGGGCGACACGATCCTCCAGAACGACATCGTGATCTACTTCGGATGGGGGACGTCCTTCTAAGGCCGAACCTCCACCTGAGGTCGAACCTCCACGGCCGTCGGCAGACCCGAGAGATCCACCGTCGTCCGGGCCCCACCCGGCCACCGCACGTGGAGCGCGACGGGGGTCGCCCGGAGCCCCAGCGTCTGGGGCGCCTCGTCGCGCGAGAGATAGCCGGCACCCGACCGGACCTCCCGCGCGGGACCGAGCGATCCGTCGGCGTACTCGAGCCGAAGAGCCGCCCCGATGGCCTGCGGGTTCTCGGGCGGCCCGGACAGCCTGACGCGTAGCCCCGGCGTCGCGCCCCGGTTTCGGAGCACCCGGGTCGCCGCGCCGTTCACGCCGAAGGCGAGATCCAGTCGACGGTCGAGGTCGTAGTCCGCCAGCGCCAGTCCCCGGGCATCGCCGTAGATCCGGATCCCGGAAACCGAGCCCGACACGGCCTCGAACGTTCCGTCGCCTCGGCCGCGCAACCACAGACCGCGACCGGCATCGTAGCGCGGCGCCCCCTCGCGACCCGCGAAGAAGTTCTGGGCGAGGACCAGGTCTTCCGCGCCGTCCCCATCGAGATCGCCTACCCCGAGCCCGAACGACGGAGCGCGCTGGGCCTCGCGTGGCAGCGGGGTCGGCTCGAAGACGCCGGCGCGATTCAGGAACACCATGTGGCGCAGCTCGTCGGCGTCGAGCCGGCGATCGATCTCGAGCGAGCCGACCAGCGTCTCGAGTGGCGTCCGTGCGTACACGGCGTACGTGATCCGGTCGAGCGCGCCGAGACCGGGACCGGCGGCGGGTCGGGACAACTCGTCCTTGCGGCGAAGCGGGACCCACCCCGCCCTCTCGCGCCGCCCCTCGATCACGTCCAGTCGACCGTCGCGATCGAAGTCGCCCCAAAACAGTGCGAGCGGTCGCGAGAGCTCGTGGTTCGAGCCCCAGCCCGTCGCGACGAGATCCGGCCGACCATCGCCATCGAAATCGCCGGCGGAGACTCCGTTCCACCGCCCGCTCAGCCCGGCGAGCCCGACCTCTTCGGTCGCGTCCTCGAACCGTCCCTCGTCGTTTCGAAACAGCCGGATGGCTCCCCACTCCTGGGCCAGCGCGAGATCGGGGTCCCCGTCGACGTCGAAGTCGGTGAACACCGCGCCCGACACGAGTCCGAGATTCGCGAAGACGGCGGATCGGTCGACGTCTTCCCGCAGGACGTCGTCGTCGTTGCGGAACACGCGCGACGAAGCCGCGGTCGGATAGCGACCCGGGATGACCCGGCCGCCCAGGAAGAGATCGAGATCGCCATCGCCGTCGATGTCCGCCTGCGCGAGCGGCCCCGTGGCGCTCACCCGGGTCCCGTCCGGGCCGGGTACGCCCGAGCGACCGAGCGGTCGAGCGCGTCCCGCGCCCGCCCCGCGACCCAACCGAACGGAGAGGGCGACCGGCGTCGCGGCCGCCACCTCGGTGGTCTCGGCCTCGTAGGCGCTCGTGCCGAGCACCAGGTCCCAGCCGCCGGCCCGCGGAAACGGGAGCAGTGAGGTCGCGTCCGCGGAGAGCGCCGGAGCGATCGCCCGCGTCCGCTCGAGGGTCCCGCCGTCGTTGAGCAGGACGACCGGCGCCCCTCCTCTTCCCGCGCCGACGATCAGATCCGCGTCGTCATCGGCATCCACGTCGAACCACGTCAGACCGGGGCCGGGACGACTCAGCGACAACGGGAGCAGGGGCTGACGGGCTCGATCGTCGAACGGGGTCTCCACGTGCGCGGGTGCGACGGTCGAGGACGCCTCGACGAAATGCGAGGAGTCAGAGACCACGCGCACGTCGGGGTCGCGCCCCCCCTCGTACCACACCTCGTACTCGCGGTTGGGTCGAACGTCGTCGATCCGACTTCGGCGGCCGTCGGGCCAGCCGACGGTGAGGGTCAGCGACTCGCCGCCGGCCGCGAAGCTGGCGACGGGCTCCGACGAGGAGAGGTACCCACCGCCCGCGGTGATTTCCTCGACCTGATCGGGCCCGGCCCCCGTGAGACGCACGCGGGCACCGACACCGCCCGGGTTGGCGGTCGGACCCCGCAGCCGCACGAGGATTCGCGGCGCGTCGGTCTCGTTCCGAAACAGGATCGGTGGGTCCGAGAGTCGGGTCACGACGAGATCCAGATCGCCGTCCTCGTCGAGATCTCCGCTCGCCAGACCGTGCGAGATGTCGTCCTGCGCCCCCCACGCCCAGGCCTGGGTCACGTCCTCGAACCCCTCGGGCCCGCCGCGGAACGCGACGTTGGGCTGCCGAAGCTCCGGGAACGATCGGAGGATCTGCTCCGCGGACCGTCCGGGAGCCCGAAACGCGCGGACGTTGGCATCCCCGTCCAGCTGGTCCCACGCGTGGCCGGTCGTGACGAGCAGATCCTCCCACCCATCGAGATCGACATCGATCAGCATCGCGCCCCAGGTCCAGTCCGAAGCGGCGAGCCCCATCTGCCAGGCGACCTCGGCGAAGGTCCCGTCGCCGCGGTTGAGGTGGACCGCGTTTCGGTTGACCTGTATCCGGGTCGACGTCACGCCCGGCGGCTCGGGGCTCGGCTCGACGTTCGGCTCCCACTGCGCGAGGCGACCGGCCGGCGCGCGCGGCAGCATGTCGGTGGTGACGAGATCCAGCGTCCCATCGCGGTCGAGGTCGCCCACCTCGACCGCCATCGAAGACATGCTGGTCGAGCGAAACACGTCGGGCGGCGCGGGAGCGAAGGAGCCGTCTCCGCGATTGAGCCAGATCCGATCGGGCGTGCTGAAGTCGTTGGTCACGTACAGGTCCGGATCGCCGTCGGCGTCCCAGTCGCTGAAGCGTGCGGTCAGCCCCCACGCCCGGTCGGTCGTGGGCGGCTCGATCGCGTCGCCGATCGCCGCGGCCGTGCCCCGGTCCGCGAAGCGACCCCCGCCCAGGTTCTCGTAGAGCTCGTCCGGCTCCCCCAGCTCGAAGCGGCGCACGAACCGACCGTCGAACTCGACCTGGTAGTGCGCGTCGTAGATGTCGCGCAGGTCGTCCGGAATCACGAGCTCGCCGTCGGGACCGCGCTCCAACCGATTCATGTCGAGGACGGCCGGCGGGAAGAGGTCATCGACCTGCTCGGTCTTGTAGTTGGCGACGTAGAGATCCAGATCGCCGTCACCATCGGTATCGGCGAACGTCGGGGTGGTGCTGCCGTACGCGGCCGTGAACCCTGCGTCCTCGACAGGGCGGAACGCGCCAGTCCCGTCTCCGAGAAAGAGGCGATTCGGCCCCGCGTGGATGGTCACGAACAGATCGAGATGCCCGTCGGCATCCACGTCCACGAGCGCCGCTCCCCTCGCCCGTAGCTCTCCGAGATCGAGACCGGAGGACGAAGTGATGTCCTCGAAGCGCCAACCGCCTCGATTCCGATAGAGCGCGCTGGGCCCGGTGAAGCCGGCGAAGAAGAGATCGGGGCGTCCGTCCTCGTCGACGTCCCCGATCGCCACGCCCTGTCCTTCCGCGAGGATCCGGTTTCGGACCCGCGCCTCGGGAGCGACATCGTAGACGAAATCGATGCCGACCCGAGCCGGGTCGACCGCGACCAGCCCGGGTCCGGGGCGGGGATCGAGATCGCGCCAGCGGTGGTCCGCCGCCTCGGTCCACGGCCCGGGCGCGGCGTCGCCGGCGCACGCGACCAGGGTCGCCGCACCCAGCGACAGGAGCGGGATGCGCCAGCCCGACGCGATGACCGCCACGCGGGACGGACGGTGCCGACGCGGAGCCCGCGTCACCCGACGCGGTCCGGGTGGTCGATGCGCAACTCCGCCGTGCCCGGCTCGAGGTCGACCCGGCTTCGGCGGCCTTCCGGCCACCGTACCTCGATCGCGCGAGCCGCCCGGCGCAGACCCACGACCTGCGTGAGATCGTGTTGCGACCAGTACCCGACCCCCGCCTGAAGCTCGTGCCAGGGGCCCGCCCCGTCGTCGTAGACGGCGCGGACGGCCGCGCCGATCGCCCGCGGGTTCGCCGCCGGACCGACGAGCCGCACGCGGACGGTCGCCCCGTCCGCGGACCGAGCGTTCCGAAACAACCGCGTCGGTCCTCCGTTCTGACCGAGCGCGATGTCCAACGCGCCGTCCCCGTCGAAATCGGCCACCGCGACCCCACGTCCGTCTCCGTAGGCGGCGAGCCCGCTCCGCGCCGCGGGCAGCGGCTCCAGGAGGCCGGTTCCGTCGCCGGCCAGCACGAGTCCCCGCCCCGCGTCGTAGCGCGGCGTCCCGAGCTTGGTCGCGAAGAAGTTCTGCGCGAGGACGAGATCCTGGTGGCCGTCGGCATCGAGATCGGCGATCGCGACGCCGAAAGCGGGCGCGCGCTGTGCGACCGCCGGCAGGGGGTGCGCGTCGTAGCCCCCGTCTCGACTCAGGAAGACCGTGTGGCGAAGCTCCCGGGCCGAGAGGCGGCTCGCGCCGGCGAGCCCTCCTGGGAGCAGGCGGTCGAGCGGCGTCTCGGCGAACGCGTGGTGCGTCGCGACCAACCGACGAAGACCGGGGAGACCCCGCGCCACCTGATCGAGCCGTCGCGCGGGGCCCTCCGAGCCGTCCGGACGGCGCTCGAGCTCGAGCAGGTCGTACGTCCCGTTCCGGTCGAGATCCCCGTGCAGGATCTCCCGCCCCGCTCCCATGAGCTCGGCTTCCGTGTTCTCGCCCCAGCCCGTCGCGACGAGATCGGGGACCCCGTCTTCGTTCAGATCGCCGGTCGCGATCCCGTTCCAGCGACCCGTCAGCCCCGCGAGCCCACGCGCTTCGGTGACGTCGGAGAATCGCCCGTCCTCGTTCTCGAGGATCCGCACCGGCCCCCAGTCCGTGGCCAGAGCCAGATCCGGGTCGCCGTCGCCGTCGAGATCCGAGAACGCCGCGGCCGACACGAGCGCGCCGCCCTCGATGGACTCTGCGTTGACGGCGTCCGGGGTCCACCGATCCCCCCCGTCGTTGAGGAAGAAGCGTGGCTGCGGCGCGATGGGGTATGCCGTCGGGATCGCGCGCGCTCCGACGAACAGATCGAGGTCCCCGTCCGCGTCGTAGTCGGCCATCGCGATCGGCCCCGTCGACCCCGGTGCGCCCTCGATCAGGGGTCGGGCCCGTCCCGATCCGATCGCGATGACGGAGGCCAGACCGAGCGCGGCCCGGGGGTCCTCCGACTCGTAGCTGATCTGACCGAGCAGCACCTCCCGCCCCGACGGCATGCCGAGGATCATCCCGATGTCGCCGGTCGTCGCCGCTCGCGCGGGTCTCGCCGAAAACCGGCCGTCCCGGTTCTCGAGCCGCGTGACCTCCCCCCCCCGACCGGATCCGACCCAGAGGTCCGGATCTCCATCGCGGTCGTCGTCGATCCAGCTGATCCCGGGTCCGAGCTGCGCCAGCCGGATCGGGAGGAGCGGCTGGCGGGTGAACTCGTTGAAGAACGTCTCGTGGTGGGTGTGCTCGAGACGATCCGAGACGTCCTCGAACCAGACCGATGGATCGCCCGCCGCATCCTCTTCGGTGGCATCCGCGGCCGGCGTGGCGGCCGTTCCGCTCGATCCGACCTCCACATCGATCGGCTCGAAGACCTCGTACGCCCGGCCGCTCTCCACCCCCTCGATCACGGTCTCGCCGCCGCCGGGCCACCACACGACGAGCCGACCCTCCGCCTCCGCCCCCGCGAACGTCACCCGGTCGTCCGAGTCGGACAGATAGAGCCCTCCGCCGACTACCTCGTACGTCTGCTCGGGCCGGCCCGCGACCGAGTACGCGACGCGCGCCCCGATCGCGCGGGTGTTGGCCCCTCCTCCGCGGAGTCGAACCGACAAGCGGTGGCCGGACGCGTCGTTGCGGAGGACGAGGGCGGGCGCGTCGAGCCGATTGACGACGACGTCGAGATCCCCGTCGTTGTCGAGGTCGCCGGCGGCGAGACCGTGCGACACATCTTCGTCGGCGCCGAACCGCCAGGCCGCCGAGACCTCTTCGAACCGACCGTCCCCGCGGTTCCGAAACGCGAGGTTGCCGGTCCGGAGCGGTGGGAACTGGAGCCGCAACCGACGCCACGCGTCGCCGCCGGTCACGCCTTGCGTGCGCTCCTGCGCGTCGCCGTCGAGCCAGTCGAGCGCCGTGCCGTTCGTGGTGAGCAGGTCATCGAAGCCGTCCAGATCGACGTCGAGGAACAGCGCGGCCCAAGTCCAGCCCGACGCGGCGAGCCCCGCCTGATACGCGGTCTCGGCGAACGAGCCGTCCCCGCGGTTCATCTGTAGCGTGTTTCGCTTCACTTGCGGGCGCGTCCGGATCTCGCCGGGCTCCGGCGGATCGGGATCCGCCTCCGGAACCTGCGTCTTTCGTCGGATCGGATCGAGACTCAGCATCTCGGCGACGAACACGTCCGGCCAGCCATCCCGGTCGACATCGGACACATCGACCGCCATCGAGGCCGCGCTCGTCTTCCGTACCGCGAGGCGATCGATCGACCGAAACGCGCCCGCCCCGTCGTTGATCCAGATGTGATCCGGACTGTTGATGTCGTTGCACACGTAGAGATCCGGGTCGCCATCCAGGTCGAAGTCGACGAACCGGGCGGAAAGCCCCCATTCGTCCGGCTCGACCTCGAGGGGACGCCCGTCCTCGTCGACGAAGACCGATGAAGCGAACGACAAGCGCGCCAGGCGACCGTCGTCGTTCCGGTAGAACTCGTCCGGCTGCGCGAACTCCCAGCGCTGGAGTCCGTGATCCGTGTCGACGATGCGGAAGTACTCCTCGAAGCCCGCCCGGATGAAGGGCCGTCCGTCATCATCGCCCACGACCCGATCGTACGAGCGCTCGGCGGGCGCGAACGTATCCCGAGCCCACCGGTCCTTGTAGTTCGTGATATAGACGTCGAGGTCGCCGTCCCGGTCGATGTCGGCGATCGCCAGGCTGTGACTCGCGAGCGCCGCGTCGAATCCGAGCTCGATCGACGCGTCGACGAAGCGTCCGTCGCCGTCGTTCCGGAAGAACACGTTCGGCTCGGAGTGACGCGTCACCAGCAGATCCAGATCGTCGTCACCATCGAGATCCACCCATGCCGCGCCCCGCGACACGCTGCCTCCGAGCCCGACACCCGCACGGTCCGTGACGTCCTCGAACCGCCAG